>JBBQSM010000014.1:0-44363 GCA_038234895.1 Gemmatimonadales bacterium | reverse complement strand
TCATAGACCACTTCGCCGGTGGATCGTTCGATCGAAGAATCGTCGGTCATGACAGCCTCGGCGTCAGACGGTGTCGTACACGACTTCGAGTGACGGCTTGACGACGTCCTCTCGGCCGACGAGGTCGAACATGGTCGCGGGCTCGAGCACCACGTTGCCGCCCACCTGGCTGGCCGCAAAGAGGCCGAGCAGCTGATCCTGGGTCAGCGGCTTGGGGCGCACCGGCGGCGCATCGGCCACGGCTTGGGCGAGCTCGCCGAACAGCGGGCCCCACTCTCCGCCGGGGAAGCCGATGATCTCGTAGTTCGCGCTCTTCTTCCGGATGTCGTCGTTGGCCGGGACCTTGGCGAGAATCGGGATGCCGGCGGCGTTGGCGAACGCTTCGGCTTCACCGGTGCCGTCGTCTTTGTTGATCAGAATGCCCGCGACACCCACGTTGCCGCCCAGCTTGCGGAAATACTCGACCGCCGAGCAGACGTTGTTCGCGACGTACAGCGACTGGAGGTCGTTGGAGCCCACGACGATGACCTTCTGGCACATATCGCGCGCAATCGGCAAGCCGAAGCCGCCGCACACCACGTCGCCCAGAAAGTCGAGGAGCACGAAGTCGAAGCCCCACTCGTGGAATCCGAGTTTTTCGAGAATCTCGAAGCCGTGAATGATGCCGCGGCCGCCGCAGCCGCGGCCCACTTCCGGACCACCCAGCTCCATGGCAAAGACACCGTCCCGCTTGAAGCAGACATCGCTGATCGTGACCTGTTGACCGGCGAGCTTGAGTCGCGACGATACTTCGATAATGGTGGGGCACGCACGTCCGCCGAAGAGCAGCGATGTGGTGTCGCTCTTGGGGTCGCAGCCGATGAGCAGCACCTTCTTCCCTTGCTGCGCCATCATGTACGAAAGGTTCGCAAGCGAGAAGCTCTTGCCGATGCCGCCTTTGCCATAGATCGCGATGATTTGCGTTTCCTTGGTGACGGGGCCGGTGTGCACGGCATCAGGCGCGGTCGCGGCTTCGCTGCGCACACTTGAATGCAGTTGGTGCAGGGCGTCGGTCGCGGTGGCGCCGTTGCTGGCGCTTGGTGCTTGCTCGCTCATGCAGCCGTTCTCCAGTCGAGGATCATCTTGACGCAATGGGGATCGCCGAACGCCGTAGTGTAGGCGTCGGCAGCGCGGGATACGGGCGCGCGGTGTGTGATCAGGCCGTCGAGTGCCAGGGCACCCGAGTTGGCCAACTCCGCGATGGTACGCAGATCGGATTCCTTCCACTGCGCGGCGATGCGAAAGCGCGCCTGACGCATGAACGCGGGAGGGAACGTGAACGAGACAGGTTCACTGTAGAAGCCGCCGAGGCAGATTTCGCCACCCGGGGCGAGACGCGCGATGAGCGAGTCGAATATGCCGTTCGCGCCGCTGACTTCGCAGATCGTGCGATAGTCGCGCCGCGTGTCGCTGTCCGGGAGCACGACCTGATAGTCGCGCGCGCCGTCCATGCGGATCGGGTTCGTTTCCCAGACGGTGGGTGTCTTGCCGCCATACAGCACGACCAGACGCGCGATCAGTCGGCCCAGCGCGCCGTGTCCCACGATCAATTCGGGGAGTTGCTCGGGGATGTCGCGTGGAGAGACACCCGGCGGCGTGGCGCACAGGCAATTGTGCGCGGTCGCCGCCAGCGCGAACAGGGCGCCCTGCTCGCCGAGGGCGGGCGCGAGGACCACCGTTTTGGCGCCCGGGACGACCACCAGCGACGCCTGCCCCCCAAATAGCCCGCGCGCGTCGGTAAAACCGCGGGAGCCGGCGACGTAGACCAGTTCTCCGACCGTCCGCCCGGAGTTCGCACCGGCCTGCACGATGTCACCAACGCCTTCATAGCCAGGCACGAGCGGGTAACCCAAGCCTGGGAAGGGAGGCATTGAGCCGGTCCACAGCATTCGCTCCGTACCGGTGCTGATCCCGGACCATCGCATCGCCACCAGCACATCGGCGTCAGTCTGCTCGACGAGCGTCAGGGGGCGGACCGACAGCTGTTGGGGCTGTTCAAAGACGACAGCGAGTGTTTCCACGGACTCCACGCTTTCTCTTGCGAAACTTCATACAGCAGCGCGCTCGCGCTACCCTTGATCGCCACCCTCGAGTACGCGGATCTGATGGCGGGTGTAAAGTTGTGTTGACACCACCGACTGTCAAGAATCCCGAGCAAGTGCGTCGGGATGACTTTTCGAGCGCGCGGTCAACGAGGAGCGGCAGCGCACCGTGGTGCGTCAGACGTGCGCGACGATCAGGCCCGTTTGGATCGGAAAGCGAGTGGGAAGCTCCTTACTCTTCCTGAATCCCGCCTTCCGAAGCATTTCGTGCAGCTCGGCGGGCCGGCGAGCTCTACCTTTGCCCATGGCCATCAGGTAGAACGAGAAATACGCGTCGCCGACCGTCTCCGCGCCCGCGGCGCCCGCGAGCGCCTCGGCGATCAGCAGCACGCCTCCGGGGGGCAGGGCGGCGCGGGTGCGCGCCAGCAGGCGCTGCACCGACTCGTCGTCATGGTCCAGCAGCACCCGGACGAGCGAGATCACGTCGGCGCCCGCAGGCAGCGCATCGGCGTGGAAGTTGCCGCCGTCGCACCGGGAGCGGTCGCCCATCCCTGCCTGCGCGAGCCGGCTCCGTGCGCGCGTCGCGACCGCCGGCAAATCAAAGAGGCGGAGCTGGAGGTGCTGGTGCCGCTGCCCGACCAACGAGAGAAACGTGCCCTCGCCGCCGCCCACGTCCAGCAGGCACTGGTGTTTGGATAAGTCGTAGGCGTCCAGCACGTCGTGCGCGACCGGCGGGAGCGTGGAGGCCATGATTTCCGAATAGGCCGCGACACGGGTGTCGTCGATCGTCTGCGGGCGCGGGGCATCGGCGTATGACCAATACCGGGAGAGCTCGGTGCGATAGTCGGCCCCTTGCCGTAGCAGCGAGACGGGGTCGGTCAGATCCGTATACGCCATGCGGTGATGGCGGACCAACGCCAGCACGGCGGTGTTTCCGACCAGTGGGGCACCCAACGCACCCACGGCGTACAGACCATGACGCCGCCGCATGAGCAGGCGAAGGGACACCGCCGCGTTCAGCAGGCGTTCGGTACTGGACCGGGAGAGGCGCGCGTGCGCGGCAATCTCTTCGACAGAGCGCGCGCCACCGGCCAGAAACTCGAAGATCTCGAGCTCGACGCACGCTAGCAGCGTCTGCGTGTATACGAACCCCGAGACGATGTCGAACAGGGCTCGCGACCGTCGACGGGTGATTCGACGTGTGAGCGGAAATCGTGCGCTCCATCGCTGAAAATCATCGGTCGCGACAAGGGCGTTCCATCGGTCGCGGATCCGGTCGAACCAGCTCGGCGGTGGTACGGTGGGGGCGGCGAGCCCCGCGGGCGCTTGGGCCGCCGTCGATGTCGCGGTCGGTGTCGCGGTCCGGGAGCGTTCGGGCGCCGCCGTAGCGGGAGGCGTCGAGACGGCGTGCTCAGGAGGGTTCACGAGCCGAGAATACCGTGCGTGCTATCGAGTGTCAAGAAATGTGTACACTTCACGCGTCCGTCTCTTGCAACGCTTGCTGCGCACTTCTAACGTGGCGTTAGGCCTCGCGGGCCACCTGTTGCGTCGCGGCCGTTCGACCGCTTCGAGACCACCTTCCAGATTCGCATGAGACCCGTCTTTCCGTTCAGCGCGATCGTTGGTCAGGACGAGATGAAGCTGGCGTTGCTGCTGGTGGCGATCGACCCGACGATCGGTGGGGTGATGGTGTTTGGCGACCGCGGGACCGGCAAGTCGACGGCCGTGCGGGCGCTGGCCGGCCTGCTCCCCACCATGAGGGTCGTGGCGGGATGCCGGTACGGCTGCGATCCGCACGCCAACGGCGCCGGGTGTGATGACTGTCGCTCGCGCGTGGCGCAGGGTGAGACGTTGCGCGCCGTGGCGGCGTCCGTCCCGGTGGTTGACTTGCCGCTGGGCGCCACCGAAGACCGGTTGGTTGGGGCGCTCGACCTCGAGAAGGCGCTGACCACCGGTGAGAAGGCGTTCGAGCCCGGACTGCTGGCGCGCGCGCATCGGGGCTTTTTGTATGTGGATGAAGTGAACTTGCTGGAGGATCACCTGGTCGACCTGCTGCTCGATGCGGCGGCGACCGGTGAAAACGTGGTGGAGCGCGAGGGGGTGAGTGTGCGTCACCCGGCGCGCTTCGTGCTGGTGGGTAGCGGCAATCCGGAAGAGGGCGAACTGCGGCCCCAATTGCTGGATCGGTTCGGTCTGGCGGTCGATGTGCGCACGCCCACGGTGATTGCCACGCGTATCGAGGTGATCAAGCGGCGCGATGCGTTCGATCGCGACCCCACCACCTTTCTCGCGCACTGGGGCAAGCAGGACGCGAAAATCCGGCGTGCGCTGGACAAGGCCCGCGGGCGCGTGGAGACGCTCGAGGTGGGTGACGAGGTGCTCGAGCGCGCCGCGACGTTGTGCGCGCTGTTGGGCACCGACGGATTGCGCGGCGAACTGACCCTGTTGCGCACGTCGCGAGCCTTTGCCGCGTACGAGAGCGACAAGACGGTGACGCTCGAACACTTGCGACGCATCGCCCCCATGGCGCTGCGGCACCGATTGCGTCGCAATGTGCTGGATGACGCCGGCAGTACCACGCGCGTGGAACGCGCCATCGCCGAACTCTGGGGCGACGTCCCCGCGACCGCGTAACGTCGTCCCATGCATACCGCAGGCGACCAGATCGCGCCGGACGCACCGTTGGTTGCGGCGTTGCTGGCAATCGATCCGCGTGGACTTGGTGGCGTGATGCTCGACCATCCCATGCACGAGCAGGCGCGGGCGTTCACCGATGCGGTGCAACGATTTCTCGCGGACGGGGCGCCGATACGTCGCGTACCGATCGGTGTGAGTGCCGACAGGTTGATCGGCGGCGTGGACCTCGCGGCCACGTTGCACAGCGGGCGATTGGTCTCCGAGCGCGGCGTGCTGGCCGCCGCCGATGGCGGCGTGGTCGTGCTGCCCATGTGCGAGCGGGCGACGGTGTCCGTGCGCACGACCCTCTGCGAAGTGCTGGACAGCGGCACGCTGCAGGTGGCGCGCGACGGCATCGGGATCACGCATGACGCACGCGTGCTGGCGGTGTTGCTCGACGAGTCGGTGGAGGACGAGGTGGTGCATCCGGCGCTGGTGGATCGCGTGGCGTTCCGGTTACCGTTGCGGGACGCGATCGAGACCGCCGACCTGGCGACCCTGCAGGCGGCGGTACATCACGCGCGCGTGACGTTGGCCGACGTGGTGCTGGATGACCGCTGGATGGTGGCGCTGTGCGAGACGGCCAGTGCGTTCGGCGTGGACTCGCTGCGCGTACCGTTGATGGCGGTGCGCTGCGCGCGTGCGCATGCGGCGCTGGCCGGACGCGCCACCGTGGAGCAGGAGGATGCGGAAGTCGCGGCGCGGCTGGTGATCACGCCGCGTGCGACGCGTCTGCCGCAATTGCACGAAGCGCCGCCCCCCGAGCCGCCCCCGCAGGAGGCCGAGGAGCAGTCCGCTCCGGAAAGCGACACGACGCCGCCGGAGATGCAGCAGCCTCCGGAAGAGCAGAGCACGCCGGAGTCCGAACCACCGGAGTCCGAGCGGCCGGAGCAGGAGGAACAGGAGTCGCAACAGCCGCTGCCCAGCGACGCGGAGTTGTTGCGTGCCGCCGTTGCGTCCGCACTGCCGCCGGGCCTGCTGGAGCAGTTGATGGCGCGTGCGACCTCCGGCACGGTGCAGGGGCGGGTGGGGGCGGAGGAACAGAGCATGCTGCGCGGTCGACCGCGCGGTGCACGGAGCGGACTGCCGCGCGGTGGGGCGCGTCTGCATCTGTTGGAGACGTTGCGGGCGGCGGCGCCGTGGCAGCGCGTGCGTCATCGGGACGCGGCGACGCCGATGCACGCGATGCCGCGCGCGCCGCGGGTCGCGATCCGTCGCGAGGATTTCCGTATCCGCCGGTTCGTGGAGCGCACCGGTACGACGGTGATCTTTCTCGTGGATGCGTCCGGGTCGAGTGCGTTGCAGCGATTGGCCGAAGCGAAAGGAGCGATCGAGTTGTTGTTGGCGGAGAGCTATGCGCGGCGCGACCGCGTCTGTCTGATTGCGTTTCGTGGCGCCGGCACCGAGGTGCTGTTGCCGCCCACCCGCGCGCTGGCACGCGCCAAGAAGGTGTTGGCCGCGTTGCCCGGCGGCGGCGGAACGCCCGTGGCAGCAGCGTTGGATAAGGCGACGCAGCAGGCGTTGTCGGTGCGACGCGATGGGAGCGTTCCGCTGGTGGTCGTGCTGAGTGACGGGCGTGCCAACATTGCGCGCGACGGTTCGCCCGGACGACCGGCCGCGCAGCGTGATGCGCTGTCCGCCGCGGCGGCCTTTGGTCAGTTCGGAGTCTCGGCGCTGTTCGTCGACACGTCGACCCGTGGCGAGCCGTTGGCACGTGGACTCGCCGAGGCGATGCGGGCGCGCTACGTGCTGCTGCCGTACGCTGATGCGAAGGCGTTGGGTGGATTGGTGAAGACCGCGATGCAGATGGCGGACGCCCCATGAGCTCCGTGATGCCGGAACCCACGGTGAACGACGCCCTGCTGCCGCGACGTCGCACGCTGCAATCCCTGCTGCCGGCAATTCTGCGTGCGCGCCATCCCGACACGCTGGAAGGCACCGACATTGCCACGCGCGAAACGACACTGCGCGTAGCGATGCGATCGTTCTTCGTGGTGGTGCTGTTCTGGTGGAGCGCGACGGGGGTGATCTTCGCCCTCGAGCGATCCCCAGCCACGCGCGCCCTTGGCCTCGTGGTGGCCAGTGCGCTGGCCGTGTGGGGTGCGTGGCTGCTGTGGGTGGAGCGGAACCGCGAGTCCGCATCGGCGGCCCGACGCAGCTTTCTGGGCGCGGCGTTCTTGTGGACGTGGGTGCAGGTGTCGTTCTACGGCGGGTGGATTGTGGGTCCCTCCTGGCTGGACAAGCCGGTGCCCGCGGAAGCACCAACGCTGTCGCACGCGGTGAGTGCGGTGACGGCCATGCTCTGGTATCAGCTGGCGATGTTGCTGGTGCTCTGGGTAGCGGGCGTGCTGGTGCTGGGTCGCGCGAATCGTGTGGGCTTTTGGGCGCTGCTGCTGTTCTGGGGCACGCACCAGTTGGCGTGCATCAACATTTTCGTTGGTGTCGAGAATCCCGGGCGCGGGTTCTTTCCCGAGCCGCTGGTCTTTCTCGAGTCGTACTTCGGGCCACAGCGTAATTCATGGCTCATGCCGCTGTCGATCGCCATTCTGCTCGGAATCACGCTGCGCATGATCGTCCATGCGCTGCGCGATGCGTCGCCCATGCGCCGCCAATCGATGATGCTGCTCGCCGTGCTCGGCACACTCGGCGTGCTCGAGCACGCCGTGCTCGGCACGCCGATCAATCTCAAGTTGTGGGAGTGGTTTCTGGCGGTGCGCGGGTACTGAGCCTCAGCCGCACCGCACCGCACCGCATTGCATCGCATTGCATCGCGGTGACGGTAGCGTATCGCTACCGACAGGGCGTGTCCATACAGTCCAGTACCGTATTGACGAGCGCCTGCACCACCTCGGGTCGGTTGCGCTGTACGTGTTTACCCGGCATCCAGATCAACTGCTTCGGCGCCTGCGCCGAGTCGTAGAGCGTCTGAATCGTGTGTCGCGGCAGCCGTTCGTCTTCGGTCGCATTGAGCATTGTGAACGGGCGCGGCGCGATCTGCCCGACCCAGCGTTCGGGTGTGAGGTACGGCCCCGCCACGAGAATGTCGGCGAGGGCACCAACGAGTGGCGCCAACAGTGATGGTACCGATTCGCGGGCGTTGTGCGTGAGCATCGCGCGCGAGTCGCCGGCGCCGTGCACGCTCCAGAGGTGCGTGACGCGGTCGTCGACTGAGGCCGCCACGGTCATGAACGGCGTGCCGAGACTGGCACCGACACCGTGGACCTCGCGGGCATCGACCCAGGTTTGTTCCAGCAGCCAATCGAGCGCCAGCTGGATTCCGGGCGGCGTGTCCAGCAGAGCCTGCCTGATGGCCGGCACCCAACGCAACACTTCAAGTCCCGCCATGCGATGCGGACCGAGATACGGGTAGGACAACGCGACCACCACCCGACCGCGCGTGTCCGGAATCAGGCGCGCCGCGTCTCGACCCGTTGCATGTCCGCCGAGAATGAGTACGAGCGGACCCGCGGTGCCGGAGGCTGGACGCTTGATCAGCATTTCCAATGCGACGCCGCTGGTGGATTGCACCCGAGCCGCCTGCACTATGTGCGCGCCCTCGGTGGTGGCGGAGTCGAGAGAGACGGAGGCCACGCGCCCACGGCGCGCTGGAAAATCAGGGACTGGATCGCGGCGCCGCAGCTCGAGCAGCGCCACAAGCAGTACGGTGACGGCGAGCGCGGTCAACACACCAATGACCCGCAAGGCAATAGTACGCATGTGAGAGATTATGTTACGAGTGCACGTCTACGCTGCCCTATTCGTAGCGTAGCGCTTCGATGGGATCGAGTCCGGCGGCACGACGCGCAGGCAACATACCGAATACAATCCCGATACTCACCGACACGACGACGGCGATTGCGGTGAGCGCGACGGGCACCGGCGCATCGACGTTCATGGCTATCGACGCGACGCGCCCCAGTCCGAGTCCAACCACGATGCCGATCGCGCCACCGATGCCGGTCAGCGTCGCCGATTCGACCAGAAATTGTGCGAGAATGTCGCGCCGTGTTGCGCCGAGCGCTTTGCGCACACCGATCTCACGGGTACGGCTGGTGACCGACACGGTCATGATCGCCATGACGCCGATCCCTCCGACCAGCAACGCCACGGCGGAGAGCACGATCATCACCAGGAAGAACACGCTGGTGAGGCTGTTGAACGTGTCGAGGATTTGATCCTGCGTCACGATGTCGAAGGTGTTGCCGTCTGATGGGCGAAGGCGACGCAATTCACGCAACGCCATGATCACCGCGCCCTGCGCCTCCGCCACGCTGACACCCTCGCGCGGCCGGATCGGAATCCAGAGCGCATTCGTGCGGTCGATGTCGAACTGCCGGTCGACCATACGAAACGGCACCACCGCACCCACCGCCGCTCCGGGCGGCGCGAAAATGTTGGCGGGTTCTTCCCAGAGCCCGATCACCTGTGCCGGTCGACCGCCGATGCGCACCCACCGGCCGAGACTCTGCTCGCGACCGAACAGGCGGAGCGCCGTGCGTTCCTCCAGCACAACCACCGGTGCGCCTGACGACATCTCGTTGCGCGTGAACCAGCGTCCCTGCTGCAGGTCGCCACCCTGAATCAGTTGGAAGCCATCGTCGGCCCCGAATACAGCCATGGGTTGCGAGCGCACGCCATCCGCTTCAATGCGAGCGAGCGCCTGGCCCCACAATGCCGCGTAGGCAATCTCCGGCAGACGCCGAATGACTTCCGCTTCGCGCTCACTGATGTCCGGGCGGACGCGCACGTCCTTGGGAAGATTGTCCGGATTGAGCGGTACCTGCGAGAACTTCTTCAGCACATAAAACGTGCTCGGCCCGGCCACTTCGAACGTGTTGTTGATCTGCCCCTGAATGCCCTGCACGATCGCCGCCATGGTCATCACGGTGGCGACGCCAATCACGACACCGAGGATCGTGAGGGAGGAGCGCATCTTGTTGGTGCGCAGCGTATCGATGGCGATGCGCACGTTCTCCATAAACGCACCAGCGGCGGCCATGTCAGGTTTCCGCGCGCATGGCGGTGATGGGGTCGAGGCGCGCCGCGCGGGACGCCGGGTAGACGCCGAAGAGCACGCCGATGCCCGCGCCGAGGGACAGCGCGAGCGCGACGGACCAGGGGGTCACGCGGGCGGGAAGCGGGGAGACGGCCGCGATGATCGTCGCAAGCGCCCATCCGCTGAACACACCGAGGACGCCGCCGAGGAGGGCCAGCGTGATAGCCTCGGCGAGGAATTGCTTGCGCACATCGGCGGCGGTGGCACCCATCGCCTTGCGCAATCCGATTTCGTGCGTGCGCTCGGTGACCGCCATGAGCATAATGTTCATGATCACAATGCCGCCGACCAGCACGCCAACTGCCACGACGGCCGGCACCACGGCGAAGAGCACTGCGGTAAGCTGATTCCAGAAGTCCACCAACGCATCAGCCGTGCTGACGGTGAAATTCGCCGCCTCGGAGGGACGCAGTCCGCGCGAGACGCGCATCGCTTCTTCGGCACGTGCCATGGCCGGCGCAACGTCGGCGGCCTCGCGCATTTTCACGGACACCGTGGTGGACTGTCGTCGGCCGTAGACGCCCTCGAACGCCGTGATGGGCATCAATGCAAAACCGTCGAACGATTGCCCGAGCACCCGACCCTTGCGTCCGACCACTCCGATCACCGTAAAGCGCTGCCCCATGATGCGCACGTCCTGGTCGATCGGCTCTGCACCGCCAAACAGCGTGGTGGCGACATCGGCACCGATCACGATCACGTTGCGGCGTTCGCGCACGTCGATGTCCGACAGCGGGCGACCGTCGGTGAAGCGGTAGTCCTGCACCGTTTGATATGCGGCCGTTACGCCGAATACCTGCACGCTGCCCAAGGTGCGGTCACGCCAGACGACATCCGCCTGTGGGGTCGGCCAACCCGACTGCAGGCTGATGGCGAGTGCATCGGGCAGTGCATCCCGCACCGCGTCTGCATCGCGTTCGTCGATGCGCGGACGGCGCTGCAGCACGCGAAACTGGTCGTCGTTGAACAACCCGAGACTGATCGGCAAACGGCGCACCTGGAAGCTGTTCATGCCGATCATGGCGTCGGCGATGTTCTCCTTCACATAGGCGTTCATGCCTTGAATGATGGCCACCACCGCCACCAGAAATCCGACCGAGACGACGATGCCGAGCAGCGTAAACGCCGTCCGCAGCGGATTCACCCGTAACTGATTCAGCGCCAGCCGCAGAACGTCGCTGTACCGCATGCCGTGTGGGAACTCCGGTGAGACGTGTGACGGGTCGCTGGCGTCGCCGCCCGCGAAAAGCCGCCGCTACTCGTGGCGCAACGCTTCAACCGGATCGAGTCGCGACGCCCTTACGGCGGGCAACATGCCGAATGCCACGCCCGTGACCGCACTCGCCACCAATGCCGTAACAACGATGCTGAGCGGCAGCGTTGCCGGAATCGGACTGTTGGCGCGAATGCCCCATGCCAGTAGTGCGCCAAGTGCGAGACCGATCAGCGCGCCGATTGACGTAAGAGTTGCTGCTTCAACCAGGAACTGCCAGCGGATGGTTCCAGCCGTTGCGCCGAGCGCCTTCCGTACACCGATCTCTCGCGTGCGTTCGGTGACCGAAATCATCATGATCGCCACCACGCCTACGCCGCCAACGAGCAGCGCCACGGCTGATAGTGCGAGACCGACGGCGAAGATGGCACCGAAGAGCTGATTGAACGTATCCATCAGTCGGTCCTGCTCGACCAGATAGAAATCGTTACGGTCGCCCGGCTTGAGACCTCGGCGCGCGCGCATGGCGGCCAGGACTTCGTCCATGACTTCGTTTTGCACGGCACTTGTGGACGGGCGCACCAGCAGCGACAGGCCGCGCTTGAAGGCGTCGAGGTGCCGCACGGAACTCTGCAATGGGATGATCGCACGCGGAGTGTCCGGTCCTTTGCCTTCGAGCGACTTGAGAAATCCCGCCTTCGGATGGTAGACGCCGATGACGGTGAACTGCTGTCCGCTGATTTGGATCTGTTTGCCGATCGGCTCCGACTGGCCGAACAGCTGCGCGCGCAGCGTGTCGTTTACGAGCACCACCGGCTGACCCGCGTCGTGTTCGTTACGCGTGTAGTTGCGGCCGGGGTAAATGTCAGCGGCATCGACCATTGGCCATTCGCTGCTGTAGGCGTCGTAGCCCACGTTGTCGACGCGACTGTTGCGATAGGAGAAGTTGCCCTGTCCGCCGAGCACACCGATAACCGTTTCGACGCCGGGGAGCCGCTTGATCATTTCCCATTCATCAAAACTGATGGCGGGATTGCGGCGGTCGGGGCACTTCTCATCGGTGCCGTCGCAGGCGTTGATGCCGGTGCCCTGACGCTGCACGATGAACGTGGTGGCACCAATAGCCTGCAGGTCCTGCTGGAACGACGCGCGGATGCCGTTCACCACGGCACCCATCGCCACCACCACAAACACGCCAATCGCCACACCGGCGATGGTCAGCGCGGCGCGCACCTTGTTGATGCGGATGGCTTCGAACGCCATACCGACGCCTTCGAGGATCAGGAGTAGACGATTCATGAGACTACTCCTGGCGCAGCGCGGTGATGGGGTCGAGCCTTGAGGCCCGGCTGGCGGGATACATACCCGCCGCAATGCCGACACCGGCGCCCGTAAGCAACGCCGCGCCGATGGACCACGGTGCCACGGCTGCCGGCAGCGGAGTCAGTACGGACACGAGTTTTGCCAATCCAATGCCCAGGCCGATGCCGATCGCGGCGCCGAGCACACTCAGCGTCGTCGCCTCGACCAAAAACTGCGACAGAATGTCCGTGCGCTTGGCGCCGAGTGCTTTACGAATACCGATCTCACGCGTGCGTTCAGCGACGGCCACGAGCATGATATTCATAATGACCATCGCGCCCACGACGAGACTGATCGCCGGTAGCGCGGTACCAAAGAGCACGAGACGGCCCTTCAGCTCGTTGATGAAGCCGAACGCCGCGTCTTGGGTGACCAGGCCGAAATCGTCAGGTTCGACGGCGCGCAACCCATGCAGGCCTCGCAGCGCCCCGCGCGCGAGCTCCATTCCCTGATCGATCTCCTCACGCGTTGCGGCTTGCACGATGAGCGAGCCGAAGTCGCCACGGGGCCGGATGATGCGCCCCATGGCCGAGGAGTAAGGTGCAATAGCAAGCCGATCGAGCGAGAAGCCGAAGACCGATCCTTGCTTCTCCACGACGCCGATGACGGTGAACGGGATGCCGCCGACCCGGATCTGTCGTCCTTCCGGATTGAGGCCGGGGAAGAAGTGGTCAGCGACTTCGACGCCGATCACCAGCACCGGTGAGCCGGCGCGCACTTCCTGATCCGTGAACGCGCGCCCCCTGTCGATATTGAACTTCTTAATCGAAAAGTAGGCCGCGTCGGTGGCGACGGTCTGTACCTGCTTGGGCCGCGTGCCCGGGACCGCCGCGTACGTAAACGACTCGGTGGTGATGGCCGAGTTCATCGACGGGGGGAGTACGGCGCGAACCGCTTCAATGTCGCTCATGCGAATGAGCGGGCGCCGAGCGGCACTGCGCGCGTCAAAGCTGCGCGGGCCGCCGGGGCCGACATTGTCGAACCGTCGCAGGGTAAACGTGTTGGCGCCGATCAGACGACCGGCAAAGTCTTCTTCGACGTAGCGGCCCATCCCTTCGACGATGGACACCACGGCGATGAGAAACATCACGCCGATAGTGACCCCGAGCAGGGTGAACGCACTCTTCAGCTTCTGGACGCGAAGCTGGGACAGGGCAAGGCCAATGGAATCGCGAGTCTTCACCGTACAACAATAACGCCGTGTCCCTACTCGTGGCGCAGCGCCTCCACAGGATCGAGCCGGGACGCGCGCAGGGCCGGGAGCATGCCGAAGATCACCCCGGTCCCGATGCTGGCCAAAATGGCCGTGATGACCGCGGACGCCGGAATGGAGGTCGGCACGGGCGTGTTCGTGCGCACCACCCAGGCCAGCACCGCGCCAATAATCAGGCCGACAGACGCGCCAATGGACGTGAGCGTCGCCGCCTCCACCAGAAACTGCCAAAGGATCGTGCCTCGGGTTGCCCCCAACGCCTTACGTACGCCGATTTCCCGGGTCCGCTCGGTCACCGAAATCATCATGATCGCCACGACGCCTACGCCTCCCACCAGCAGCCCGACCGCCGACAACGCCAGTCCCACCATGAAAATCGCGCCGAAAAGCTGATCAAACGTTTCCAGCATCCGGTCCTGTGCGACGAGGGCGAAGTTGTTTGGCTGGCTCGGCTTGAGTCCTCGGCGGCCGCGCAGCAGTTCGGTCACTTCGTCCATCACGTTGGCCTGCACGGCGTCGGCGCGCGGCTTGGTCATGATAAGCAGGCCAGTCCTCCACACGTCGAGGTGCCGATATGCCGTCATCATGGGGAGGATCGCCCGTGGCTTGTCCGGTCCGCGGCCATCCATTGTTTTGAGAAATCCCGCCTTGGTGTGAAAGACCCCGATGACGGTGAACTGCTTCCCCTCGACCATGATCTGCTTGCCGATCGGGTCGGAGTCGCCGAAGAGCCGGTTCTTGAGGGTGTCATTGACGATCACCACCTGCGCGCCGGCGTCATGCTCCGCCTGCGAAAAGCTGCGGCCGGGTGAGATGTCGGCGACGTCGGTCTTGATCCAGTCGGTACTCTGCGCGTCGTACCCAACGTTGGTGACCTGCCGGTCGCGATAGCCAAAGTTGGTGGAGCCGGAGAGCCACGCCGTCGCCGTTTCCACCGACGGCAAATCGCGGATGGCCTGCCACTCGTCGAGCGAGATGGCCGGATTGCGGCGGTCGGGGCAGCTGTCGTCGGTGCCGTCGCAGGTATTGAAGCCCACGCCACGACGGCGCACCTGAAACGACGTCGCACCGAACTCGTCGAGATCGGACTGGAAGCTTTGCTTGATGCCATGCACGGTCGCGCCCATCGCGACGACGACAAACACGCCGATCGCCACACCCGCGATGGTCAGCACGGCGCGCACACGATTGGCACGCATCGCGTCCATCGCCATGCCGATCCCTTCAAACGCCATGAACAATCGGTCGACAAGTCGCACGCGCTACTCCTGCCGCAGCGCGGCGATGGGATCGAGCCGGGCCGCGCGACTGGCGGGGTAAATGCCCGCCGCAATGCCGACACCGGCGCCAACGACGAGCGCGGCAACCACCGACCACGGGGCCACAGCGGCGGGGAGCGGCGTGGTGGCCGCGATGATGCCCGCCAACGCGACTCCAAGCGCGATCCCAACGGCGGCACCGACCACGCTGAGGGTGGCCGACTCCACGAGGAACTGTGACATGATGTCGCGACGTCGTGCGCCGAGTGCTTTGCGCACGCCGATCTCACGAGTGCGTTCAGCCACGGCCACGAGCATGATGTTCATAATGACCATCGCGCCGACCACGAGGCCGATGGCGGGCAACGTCGTCCCGAAGATGACCATCTTGGACTTGATGCCGTCGAAAAACGACATGGCTTCGTCCTGCGTCTCGAGCGCGAAGTTGTCCGGCTTCCCGGGCGGCAGCTTGCGCGATGCCCTCAGCACTTCGCGCGCCGCGTCGATGCCGTCGGCCACCAGGTCCGACGACGCCGCCTGCACCAGCATGGCGTCAATGTCCCCCGCCGGCTTAATGGCGCGAGCCAACGGACTGGTATACGGCGCGATGGCTAAGCGGTCGAGCGAAAAGCCAAAGACCGTTCCCTGCTTCTCGATCACCCCGATTACTTCGTAGGGCACGCCGTTGATGCGCAACTCACGACCCACCGCATCCAGCCCCTTGAAGAAATGCTCGGCCACTTCCACCCCAATCACGATCACTCGCGACCCGATGCTCACCTCCTGCGGACCGAAGGCCCGGCCACGCTCGAGGTTGAACTTCTTGATGCTGAAGTACGCCGCCTCGGTGGCGACGGCCTGTACTTGTCGCGGTCGGTTGTAGGCCGAGTTCGCGTTCATGAACGTTTCGCTGGTGATCGCGGACTGTGAGCCCGGGGGCAGCGCATCGCGCACCATATTGGCGTCGACGGCGGTCAATCGCGGACGGCGCATGATCTCCCGCCAATCGAGATCGTCGTCGGTGTTGAAGTCGTTCCACCGCTTGACCGAGAAGGTGTTCACGCCGAACAGCTTGCCCGCAAAATCGTTCTCCACGTATTGGCTCATCCCCTCAACGATCGACACCACGGCGATGAGAAACATCACGCCGATCGTGACACCGATCAGCGTGAAGAAACTCTTGAGCTTCTGCACGCGGATGGTCGCGAAGGCCAGGCGGACTGCTTCGAGGAAAGGCATATACTTTTCGGGTCGGCGTGGGCTACTCGTAGCGGAGGGCGTCGACCGGATCGAGCCGCGCGGCGCGGCTGGCCGGCAGCATGCCGAACAGAACTCCGGTAATGCAACTCGCCCCCAACGCCGCGACGACGGCGAGTGGCGGAATGGAGGCCTCGACGGGCGTGAAGCTGCGAATACCCAACGCAGCGAGCCAGCCGATGAAGAGTCCGATCGCCCCACCGATGCCGGTAAGCGTTGCCGCTTCAACGAGGAACTGCCAGAGAATGGTGGCGCGCGTCGCACCCAACGCCTTGCGCACACCGATCTCACGCGTGCGTTCTGTAACCGAGATCATCATGATTGCCACGACACCCACACCACCCACGATCAGTCCCACCGCCGACAGCGCGATCATCACCAGAAAGAACATGCCGAAGATCTTGTCGTACGTCTCCATCAGCTTGTCCTGCGTGATGATCGCGAATGTCGATTCCTCGCTCGGCCGCGTGCCGCGCTGGCCGCGCAGCGTTGCCGTGACGTCATCGACGGCCTGGTCACGCGACACGTCTGCACGCGGTTTGACCGCGAGCGCAATGTTGCTGGCCCGGGCGCCGACGTAGCGAATGAGTGACTGCACGGGCACCACCGCCTTCGGCCGTTCGCCGCCCGACAAAAAGCTGGCGTTGTCCTTGAAGACGCCGATCACTTCAAAGGGCACACCATTCATCGTGATCATCTTCCCCAGCGGATCGAGATCGTCAAACAGTCGGTCCTTCATGAGCTGCGAAATCACGGCCACGCGGGCGCCTGTACGCGCCTCCGCTGCCGTGAATGCGCGACCGGGGAATATTTCCGGCACGCTGATTGAGGTCCACTCGGCCGAGTACCCTTCGAGCGGGGCCGACGACAGGTTCCGTTCGCGATACTTGACTGAGGCGCTCCAGTCGAGGCGCGACCCAACCGTCTCCAACGTGGACAGCCGTTGCAGCGCTTCGATCTCGGCTGGCCGAATGGGCGGATTCCGCAGCCAGGTGCATGTGTCGTCGGAGCCGTCGCAATTCTCGAAACTGATCGGGTAGCGCGACACGAAGAACGTCGTTGGGCCCGTGCTGGCGAAGTCTTTGGCTACGGACTGATTGATTCCGTGCACGGCGGCGGACATGGCCACGACCACAAACACACCAACCGCGATGCCCAGAATCGTCAGGCCGGCGCGCACGCGATTGGCGCGGATGGCGTCGATGGCGATGCGGACGCCTTCGCCGACGGCGGAGAGACGAGTGGCGAGACCAGTCGAAAAAGCGCTCATCGACTACTCCTGCCGCAGCGCGGCAATGGGATCGAGGCGGGACGCACGGCTGGCCGGGTAGACACCGGCCACAATGCCAACGCCGGCGCCGATGGTTACGCCAAGCACGATGGACCAGGGCGCGACCGTGGCGGGTAGCGGCGACAGGGCGGCGATCAGTTGGGCAAGGCCGATGCCAAGTCCGACACCGATCGCCGCGCCCACGGTGCCCAGTGTGGATGCTTCGATGAGGAACTGCGACAGAATGTCCCGACGCCGCGCACCAAGCGCCTTGCGGATGCCGATCTCACGCGTGCGTTCAGAGACAGCGACGAGCATGATGTTCATGATGACGATGGAACCGACCACCAGTCCGATGGCGGGCAGCGCGACACCCGCGAGTACGAGGTAGCGCTTGATCTTATTCCAGAACTCCAGCGCGGAGTCGGCAGTCTGCAGTGAGAAATCATCCTTTTGCGCGGGGCGGAGCCGATGCAGGCCGCGCATCGTCGCCCGAACGATCTCCATCGTTTCCGTCATCGCCAGTTCGCTCGGCGACTGAATCATGACGGCGTCCACGATATTCGGTCGCGAGTTGAGCAAGCGACGCGCCTGCGACCGCCACGGTGCGATCATGAAATTGTCGAACGAGACGCCGAGCGCGCTGCCTTGTTCTTCGGCAAGTCCGATGACGCGATAGGGCACCCCACCCAGTTTCACTTCGCGTCCGATCGGATCGAGTGCCGGGAAGAGGCGCGCGGCGGCATCGGTGCCGATGACGACGACCTTCTCGCCGCGCTGCAATTCCTGAGGCGTCATAATCCGGCCCTGCGTGACGCCCAGCTTCTTCATCTCGAAGTACTCGCCGTCGATGGCCGTGATGCGTACCGTGCGCGGCTTGCCGCTGGAGGTAGTAGAGACGGCAACCTGGTCCTCGCTGGTGATGGCCCAGCGCACGCCGGAGGGGAGATTGTCCACGACTGGCGGTACTTCGCTGATATCGAGACGCGGGCGGCGGCTGTACTCCTGCCATGTCGCCTCATCCATGTCGCCCATGTTGATGTTGGGGCGACTGCGCAGTTCGAACGTGTTGACGCCGATCAGCTTGCCAACGAGATCGTTTTCGAGATAGCGGCCCATGCCTTCAACGATCGAGACGACGGAGATGAGGAACATCACGCCGATGCACACCCCGAGCAGGGTGAAGGCGCTTTTCAGTTTCTGTGTCTGGATTGTCCGCAGGGCCAGCCGGATCGCATCGAACAGGGGCATGCTACGGCCTCGCATCGCGTTGGGGTCTGCGAGGAGATACGGGCTGCGGAGCGGAGAGTTTCGTACAGATGGCAACGCTGGTGGTGCGTTCCGAGCGTTACCGCCGCCGACCGTCCCTCACCGTCCCAACCAATAGCTCGCCTTGATGAGAAACACGTTGTCCGGGCGACGTTGGAAGATGCTCGAGTACCCGTTGGTCACCCCGACGTCAGCCGGATTGGCATCGCTTGCGTCACGTCCCTGCGACCAGACGAAGAACAGAACCGAGCCCGGCTTATACTCCCACCGCAGGACGTTGTTGGTCCGAAGTTGTCCGAACCGGAAGCCGTCAGGACTGCCGCGTAACGGGTACGCGCGGAATCGTTCGTCGCGGTCGGACGAACGGCCGTCGTCGAGCGCGCGCCAATCCGTGTAGCGCCCCGTACTCACGAACGGCTGTACGTAGCTCTCGAGACTCAACGTCGGCGTCATGGTGTAGTTGAGCCGCATCGTGATGGAGCTGGTGCGCTGGTACAGGCGCGCAAACGTGTATGACGTCACGCCGGCATCGGTGAAATTGCCGAGCCACTGCTGGTCGTCGATGTTACGCGTGTAGTTGAGGTTCACGCTGCCGTTGAACTGTGGGCCGGCGCGAACCGTGACGCCGGTGTGCACGTTCCAACTGCTTCCCAGGCCGTCAAAGCGGCGTCCCACCGAACCGCCGATGTTCGGGGCGATGTCCTTCCGACCGTCGCCGTTCAGGTTGAACCACGAGTTCACGTTCGCCGGTCGGAGCAGGGTCGGCCCGCCACGCGCGTCACGGTCGGAGTATGCGGTGATCACGTTGTTCACGCCGATGCCGCCGTTGACGCTCCAGAAGTTCTTGAGTTCTCCCCAGCCGTTCACATTGCCGCCGTTGCCGACGATCATCCCTGAGGTATTGGCGAATCCCCAGCTGTTAAGATTGGCTTGTGCGCGACGGAACATCGCCACGGGCGTCACGGGGCGCAGTGCGAACCAGAGTGAGGCCCCCATTTCATCGCTGCGTGTGCGGAAGCCCAGATCGTTGATCTCGAAACCAGGCGTCATGTACCACGCGCCAACGTTCATTCGCGTGATGCCGCCCCCCTGCTTTTCAACCGAGGTCGACGCGTAGATTCCCGTCAAGCTGGTTTTCGTGCTGTCGTACGTGATGTGATCGGCGTCAGGGCGCTGATACAGATGCACATTGCTCCGTTGCGTGAGGGCGATGGCGTTGGCAGTACCCGCCACCCGCGACCCCGCGAGTTGACCATTCAACTGCCACCGATTGCCGCCAAAGCGGTGCCGCGCGTCGAGACCGCCGGTCCACGCATTGTTGCGCAAAAAGTCACGCGTCCACTGATCGGTCAGGCGCGCAGTGTTGGTGAGCATGAGACCGACGCCGCTGTTGCCACCACGCAGGTCCTGCTGCAGCCGCACGACGGCGTAGTTGGTTTGTGGTTCGATGGTGCGTGCGAGCGTGCCTTGCTCACGATCGGTAATGGCATCGATGAATCCCACCGACAGGCCGTTGCCAAGTCTCCCGGTGACTTTCGCAGAACCAAGAATGCGTGATTGCAGCGGCGATGCGGCGTCGCCGTAGTTTCCACGCATTTGTGGACTGCGGCCGACGCGACGCGAGTAGAACAGGCCCGTGCACTGCCCATCGTTGCAGTCGATGTCGTAACGAAAAATCCCGACGCCTTCCAAAAAGAACGGGCGCCGCTCGGCGAAGAACTGCTCGAATGCCGAGAGATTGAGCACACCCGGATCGGCCTCGACCTGCCCGAAGTCCGGATTGACGGCGGCGTCGAGGGTGATGTTGGAGGTGAGCCCCACTTTGAGATCGGCGCCGGCTTGCGCGGCAGCCGCGTTGCGCGGTGTGCCGTTGCCGAGCGGGCTTGCGCCGTACTTGGCCACGGAGTACGGCATCAACTCCATGCGTCGCGGTGCGGGCAAGTTGGCGAATCCCGACATCGAGGCCCACTGGCTGACCATGCCCGTCTTGGAACGTCGGAAGAGTGGCCACGATACGCGCTCACCACGCCGTGCGATCCGACGCATTACGATGATGCCGAATGTATTGTCGCCACTCGGTACATACCGAAGCTGACTGAGTGGGATGCGATACTCGGCCGTCCAGCCCAGCGAGTCGATTTGAGCCGCGCCTTCCCATACTGCATTCCACCCCCAATCCTCATTGCCATCGTTGAACATGTAGCCGTCACTCATCGTGCCTGCAGGAGTGAGGCGGAACATGTACCCTGTGCGCTTGTCGTTGTATGAATCAATGCCGATGATGATGTCGTCGGAGAGCGCCATGCCGTCACGCCGCTGCAGGACGGAGAGCACGCTGTCCGGGTGCGGATCGTGCGCACGCACGAACACATAGAGGTTGCGTGAGTCGTAGGCGATGCGCGCCTCGGTGCGAAAGCTCGGATCACCGTTCTCGGTGGGCTCCCACTGCCGGAACTCGCTGATCGATGTGGCGTTCCGCCAGGTCTCGTCCTCATCGTTTCCGTCAATGCGGGGCGCGCGTTCGGTGCGCTCGGGGCCGGGAAGTCGACGTGCAGACTCGGGCGCGTTGTGTTTCGCGAACGGTGTGCGCGTGGAGGCGGCCGAACGCAGCGCGGGTTGGGCCGACATGACAGAGCACGCGACGAACGGGAAGAATAGCGCGACGAGACGCATGGTGGGATTCGCGGGAGGCGATGGCGTGGAGCGCATAACGCGCGCATTCACGGATAGGACATCGCGAAACGCGGAATGGTTGGAGACGCGGCGCGCGCAGCTCGCCTGACTTTTGCGGACGCGTGACATCGACGCGCACAAAACAAACGAGGCGCTCAATCCATGAGCGCCTCGTTGCAACAATCCGAACCCGTGTGCGGGTTGGTGTTCCGCTACAACTTCGGGATCTCGAGCCCGAGTTTGGAAGCGAACTGTTCGCGCCGTTCATCGCTCGAGATGACACCGTCGCGCAGTACGATCACGCGACGCGCATGCGAGGCGATGTCGGGTTCGTGCGTCACCATCACCACGGTCTGTCCCTGACGCGCGAGTTCCTCGAACACACGCATGATCTCCTCGGACGTCTGACTGTCGAGGTTACCGGTGGGTTCGTCGGCGAGCAGAATGGACGGGCGATTGACCAGCGCGCGCGCGATGGCCACACGCTGACGCTGTCCGCCGGAGAGTTCATTGGGCCGATGCCCCATGCGCTTGCCGAGCTGCACGCGATCCAGCGCTTCGGAGGCGCGCTCCTTCCGCTCACTCGATGAGATACCGGCGTAGACCAGCGGCAGCTCGACATTCTGCAGAGCTGAGGCGCGCGGCAAGAGGTTGAACGTTTGGAAGACGAAGCCGATTTCCTTGTTGCGCACGCGCGCCAGCTCGTCGTCGGACATGGCGCTGACGAGCATGCCGTTGAGCCAGTACTCACCCTCGTTGGGCGTATCGAGACAACCGATCAGGTTCATAAGCGTGGACTTGCCCGAGCCCGACGGGCCCATGATCGCGACGTACTCATTGCGCCGGATAGCAAGATCAACCCCGCGCAGTGCGCGTACGGTTTCGCCACCCATGTCGTACTGTCGCGTGAGTCCGCGAGTGACGATGACCCAGTCCTTTTCCGGCGCGCTGCCGGGCGCGCTGAGGACAACGCGCCGTTCGCCGGTGGTGCTGAGGCCAATATCGTCGATGGTGTCGGTCATGACTTTTTAACGGTAGCCGTGGTCTTCTTCTCGTCCGGCTTGGCCACCTTGACCAGCGCGCCGTCCTTGAGCTCACGGATTGCCTGGTAGGTGCCCGCCACGATGGTTTCGCCGACCTTCAGTCCGTCGAGCACCTCGAAGTGACGCTCGCCCGCGATTCCGACCTTTACGGGGCGGAAGGTCACTTTGTTGTCGGTGCCGACCACGAACACGCCTTCGACGTCGCGCTTGCCGACTTCCTTGGTAGGCTGACCGCGGCCCACGGTGACCGCCGTATCCGCGTTCGGGAGCGACTCGTTCTCACGCACCGTGAGGGCGATGATCGGAATGGAGAGCACCTTCGACCGATTGGCCGTGACGATCTTGGCCGTGGCGGAGAAGTCCGGACGAGTGTCGGTGGGCGGGTTGAGCAGCTGGACGCGGACCTCGTAGTCGATGGCCTGATCGCTGGTGGCCGTGGTGCTGCCGGCCTTGGCGACCGAGCTGTTCGAGATTTCGACCACTCGTCCGACGAACGTCGTGTCGGGGAAGGCGTCGATCTGAATGATCGCCGAGTCCCCCACACTGATGCGGGCCACATCGGTTTCGTCGACCTTGACCTTGGTTTCCAGAATGCTCATGTCCGAGATCGTGAGCAGCGTCGCGGCGTCCTTGTTGAGCGTGCCCATGATGGCCGTTTCTCCCTCCTCGACCACGAGGCGGGTGATTTTACCGGCCATTGGCGCGATGATCGTGGTGCGCGTCAGCGCCTGTCGGGCGTCGCGCACGGACGCAACCGCTTGCACCACGCTGAACTGGGCGGCCTCAGCGAGCGCCTTGTTCACTTCATTCTGCGTCTTGAGCTGCTCGAGCTGCTCTTCGGACACGCCAAGCGCCGCCGTGGACTTGAGGGCCAGTTGGCGGTCGTAGTTGCGCTGTGCCTGCAAGAGGTTGGCCCGCGACTGCGCTTCTTGTGCTTTCGACGAGGCCAGTGCAGCCTCGGCGCGCTGCAACGCGGCCTGCACCTGTTCGGGGTCGATCTGGAGCAGGAACTGCCCCTTCTTCACGAAGTCTCCTTCCTTCACAGCGAGCCGGACGATCTTACCGGTGACGTCGGCGCTGACGTTCACCTGTGTCTTCGGCTGGATCTGGCCGCTGGCCGTGACCGATGCCACGAGATCACGCGTCTCGATCGCTTCCGTGCGGACTTCGACTGCCTTGGTTTGGTTCTTTTTGGCATTGACTACGGCCAGGGCAGCAACGGCGATAACGATCGCGCCCCCGATGCCATACTTGACGGTCCTGGTCATGAAATCTTCCGGTTAGCGAAGGGGACGGCCGACGGCTGCTTCCAATGCAGTAAACGCCCGTTGTACATCGAAAATTGCCGAGATGCGATCCGTTTCTGCCCGCTCGAAATCGCCACGTGCCTGCACAAGCTCGACGAGGCTGATCGCCCCGACACGATACCGCTCCTGCGCCAGCTCGAGCACGGTGCGCGCGGTGGCGACGTTCTGTTCCTGCAGCGCCACGGTTTGCCGCGCCGTGGTCAGCGAGAGATACGCTGACTGGACGTCGGCCGTGACCTTGAGCTCCTGCGTCCGCAGATCGTTGACCGCGTTGCGCCGCTGTACCTGCGCCTGCTCAATCGACTGTTCGCGCCGGAACCCGTTGAAGATGGGCAGGGAGAACTGCGCCGAGAAGCTGTACGGGTTGCGGGTGAAATCGAACGGATACGTGCCCTGCTGCGCCCGGATGGCCGACTCCTGCGCCGGAGTGAAGGCGATCGCCTGACATTGCGACAAGCTGTTCGACAGGTTGAGCGCTGCGCGGACTTCTTCGGAGCGAATGCAACTGGCGCGCTGGCCGAGCACGCTGGCCTGACTGCTGGAAATCAACTGGTTGGTGTTGGTCGACCGGAAGGTGTTGCCGGAGACGTTGGCCGAGAGCGAGAGGGTGGGGATGTAGCCGCCGCGGGCTGATGAGACAGCGCGCTTGAAGCCTTCCTCCCGCAACCGGAGTCCTTCGATCTGCGGATTTGCCTTTTGCGCCATGTCGAGAATGCTCTGCAACTCGACCGTGGGCGTGGCGGCCAGATTGGGATCGAGCTGCACCCCCTCGGTCTGCTGCACGCCGATCAGCTGAAACAGGCGCACGACTTCGATCGCCGCGAGGTTACGCGCGTTGATCGAGGCAACCCGCTGCTGTCCATCGGCGACCTCGGCCCGCTGCACATCGAGCTGCGTACCGGAACCGACCTGCAAGCGCGCGCGGGCCAGTTGGAGCTGTGCCGCCGTGGTGGTCAACAGCGTGTCCTGCAGTACGGCGCGGGCCTGTGCCTGCAGCGCCGAGAGATATTGCGTCGTGACGTCGGTGCGGAGCCGCTGTTCGGCGGCGTTGATGTCCGTTTCCGTCGCATCCTGATTGAACTTGGCCTGCCTGCGGTCATTGAGCGCGGCCACCGAGATATTGAGCGACGCGGAGCCACTCACATCGGTGGTGAGCTGATCGTTCGTGGCACCGAATCCCTGTCCTTGGAAGAACGTCTGCCGTCCTTCGCGATAGCCGGCGCCAAAGTTGGTGTTCACGGAGGGGAGAAACGCTCCGTTGGCTGCCCGCACGATGGCGGCGGCGTTGCGGCGCGCGTTCGCGGAGGTGGCGTAGCCGGGATTGTTGCGCTTGGCCAGCGCCACAGCCTCAGCGAGGGTCAGCACGGGCCCCTGCGCGGTGGTGCCGGAGGCTTGCGAGGCGGTCGTCTGTGCGGGGAGCGCCGAGGCAGAGAGCGCTCCACCGGCAGACGCCAGCGCAAGAAAAAGGAAGCGAATTCGCATGATGTGGAGTCGAGGGAAGGTCGGAAACATGGGGCCGTACGCGACGCCCGGAGACGGGGTTTCAGGAGTGGCGAACATCGTATCCGACGAAGTCCGGGAATCGAATATCAACGGGGAACATCGTCGCGGAGCGCTTCGAGCCCTCGTGCAGGAAGCAAAATACGTAGCAATCGTCCATCGGGATCCGCCCAGATGGTGCGCGCATCCCCCGTCACGGTCACGGCTCGCCATCGCCACGCAGGCCGACGCGCGCCGGCAATGATGACCGTGTCTCGAACCGTTTCGAGCACCAGCCGCACCACGCCCTGTCGGTTCTCGGCGGGTGTGAGCGTGGGAATGGATTGTCCGACACCTACCTCGGCCTGTCGTTTACGCACGAGCAGCGCGTATTGCAGCAGTCCGTCCTCTTCGAGGATGATCGCCTGTGGCAGCAGCAGGTATTCGCGCGCCGCTTCGCCGGTGACACCGCGCGCGATCGTGGCAAACCGACCGCGAACGCGCTGCCCGCCCAGGCGGCGCGTCACCTCAGCGCCGCGCCGCTCCTCCAGCGAATAGCGCACCGGAGTCCCGGCCGAGTCCGTCTCCAGTCGCATGGCCGTGCGCGACTCACCGATGGCCGATTCTGCGCGCAGTTCCAGCACGCCGCCGTCTGGTGAATCGATGCGACGTATGGAGAACTGCTCGCGCCCGGAGCGCTGGCCGGCCAGAAAGATCGTGAAGCTGCCCACATCGACGCGGTCCGTCTGCACTCCGGCGGCGCTCCATCGTCGCGGGTTCGCGACGATATGTCCAGCATCGCCTTCGGACACCGGGAGCAGCAGCGCGACGCAGAGCACGGTGGGCGACCATAGGGCCGGACAGATCAGGGGCATCATCGCAAGATAGCACGCAAAGTCGGCGGACGTGCGTACCAGCGGGGGGCGCGGGCGATCGGCAGGTACCGGGTGGGCGCCCGACGATCAACAGGCCTTCGCCATGTTGGTGATCGCGGGGTATTGTGCGGCCATGTCTGATGAACCCGCCACACGCCCGCTCGATCGCGTCGCTGCACAGGCACGCATACCGTGGCGAGGCGACGACGACCGATGGCCGATGACGTGGATGCTTTGTGCCGTCGGCGCGGTGATCGCGCTTGCGGCGTGGCAGCAGACGCCGGGGTGGCTGACGCTCGTTGCTGCGGCGATCGGTACCCTGTGTGCGGCTGCCAACATCCGGCGCGTGCGGGTGCCGCGTGTCTGGGCTGTGGGCGCCGTGCTCTGTTTGGGCGTGGCCGTCGGCATCTCTGCGCGAGAGACGGCAACCCTCAAAGCGGTGGAGGCCGACTGGGGCGCGTGGTCCGGTCGTGAGCGCGAGGAACGCGGACAGCGGGTGGCCACCGTTGTAGCCGACGTGTCAGACGTGCTTCGTACGGCGGCGGCCGACGTGGCCAGCGACTCGGTCTTACTGGGCGAGCTGGTCCTCGATCGGGTGGCGGTCGGCACCCTGCGCGCACCGTCGGTCGATGGTGGCGTGGAATCGGCGATTCTCGTGTTCCGCGGCGACCGGCTGATTGCGCATGCGGGTCAGTCGCGCACGCCAATCGTCGCAGTGGGTCTGACCGCCGGCGTTCCGCAGACGCAGCTCGTGGAGGGGCCGTTTCATACGTCGCTGGTGTCGCGCGCGAACTCGCCCGACGGCGAGTTTCAGGTGGCCACGGTGGCGCTGATGTCATCCGCCCCGCCGGCTGACCGCTTCGTCCGGAGTCTGACGCAGTCGCTGGAAGGACGATTGGCGATAGACCGGACCGTGATCGAGTCGCCCGATTCTGTGCGCGTCGTACCCGGTTCGACCGTGGTGGTGGTGACGGACGGAACGCGACGACTCGCGCGTGTGCGGGCCTTGGGATATTCGGAGGGCGAAACCAAGGTGGCGCAGTTGCAGCATGCGCGGGAGCAATCCGGTGTACCACTGGTCATCGCCGTGCTGCTGGTGCTGGTCACGGCGTGGCGGCGTCCGGCGCGCACCGTACATCGCGTCCTGACCAGCGTCGCGCTACTCGCGGCAGTGTTCGTGGCGCCGCTCGGCGATCTCTCGAACGTGTCGTCGGTGTTCGACGCGTCGATCTTTTACGCGCCGATGGGGAGCCGACTGACGGCGAATATCGCCGCGCTGCTGATTACGTCGTCGCTGGCGTTGGCCACGTTGTTCTTGGTCATGCGTTCCACCCGCGTGTTGCGGTCGCGCGTCATTGCCATCGGGCTGGTGCTGTTGGTGGCAGGGCTCGGGCCGTATCTGCTGCGCGATCTGTCGCGCGGCATTCATCTGCCGCAGTTCGGCGCCAGTGCAAAACTGTGGGCGGCATGGCAGTTAGGGTTGGCGCTCACCGGCGCCACGGTGCTGCTGGCTGGCGCTACGGCCGGGCAGGTCGCGATCGGTCGGGCACGGGGCGTGCCGCCGATCACGGCACCGCTGCTGGCCCTCGTGTCGGCGATGTTGGCGCCGATGCTGTGGGAGCCACCGGGGGTCTGGCCGGAATGGTCTCCGGCCTGCTGGATCGCGGCCATCGTTGCACTGGCGCTGACGCGGCGTGGCGTCGCGCTGGTGGTTGGTGCGGCCGTCGTGGCAGGGGCAGGTGCCGCCACACTCACCTGGGGACAGGTTGTTCGCGCCCGCATGGACTTGGCCCACGACGATCTGCGTCGTCTGTCTGTGGTGGACTCGAACGCCCAGCAGTTGCTGTTTCAGTTTGCGCAGTCGCTGCGCGACGATCCGCCGCCGATTCCCACGACCGATGTGATGCTGCGGCGTTTCGCCGCAAGTGAGCTCGCGCGGGCCGGGTATCCCGCGAATATCGCCCGCTGGATCGCGACGCAGCCGAGCGAGCCGGAGATCAGCATCGCGCTGGCGCCGATCACGGACAACCTCGACTTGCCAGCGGAGGTGGCGGAGCTGGTGCGTGGCGGCAATGGGGTCGAGCTTTACTCCGCCAACGACGGGCCCTCAACGATTCTGCTGGCGGCGGTGCCGGCGTCGGACGGCAGCGTGACCACGATTGCCGTGCCGCCGCGCACCGGACTATTGCCCGCCGATCCGTTTGCCACGCTCACGGGTTTGCCGAGCACGAGGGGACGCGAGCCGGCGTACCGCTTATCGCTGGCCAATGCGGAGCCGCTCACGAACACGCCCGAGCAACTGCAGTGGCGCCGACGCGGTTCGGTGATGCACGGCGACGGGACGATCGGTGAAGGGGGAAGCGTTCGGGGGGTGCACGTGGAGGTCGATCTGCGTGGCGAGGATGTGTTGCTGCCTCGCGGTGCACTGCTCGTCTTGCTGGACGTAGCGGCGGTCCTGCTGCTGTGGGGGGCGAGCGCGATGGCGGACGGCGCGTTTGTGCGCTGGTTGCGCGTTCGGCGCGCACGCTGGTCGCGTTCATATCGCGTGCGTTTGTCGATGGCACTCGTTGCGTTTTTCGTTGCGCCGGCGGCGATATTCGCCGGCTGGTCGTGGTACCGATTGCAGAACGACGACGAGAAATCGCGCGAGCTCATCGTACGCGAAGCGCTGCGCGTGGCGTCGGCCACCGTGGAGCGACCCGAGTTGTTCGCCAACTCTGCCGGTGCCGGGTTGCCGCTGTTCCTGTATACCGACGGTCAGCTCGAAGCGACCAGCGATCTGCTGCTCGATGCGCTCGCGCCGCTGGGCCGACTGCTACCGCAGACGCTCACCGGCGTCGACTTTGGCGTCGACGACCAATTCGCGACGCGGTGGATGGGTATCGGCGGTCGTGTGGCGATGGTCGGTTTCCGTCGGGTGCCGCAATTTGATCCGTCGTCAGTGCTGGCCACGCCAGCGCGCGGCGACGAGTTCGCGTTGGACGTACGTCGCGCAGATCTCGGTGTGCTGGTGCTCTTTGTGACCGCGATCGGCGCCTTGGCCGCGATCTGGTCCAGCGGCGTCGCGGCGCGATCGCTGGCGCGACCGGTCAGTGCGCTGCGCGAGGCCGCGCTGTCGATTGCTGCGGGGCGTGCCGATCCGTCGCTGGGCGCGGCACCGGCGGCGGAGTTCGCGCCGGTGTATCGCGCGTTCATGCGCATGGCCGAAGATCTCGCGACCAGTCGAGCGGCGCTGGAGGCGGCGCAGCGACGCACGGACGCCGTGCTGCAGAACGTGGCCAGCGGTGTACTGGCGCTCCGTCCCGACGGCGCCATTCTGATTGCGAACCCTCGCGCCGAAACGTTGCTGGCGGTGCCCGTGCGCGCGCCGGGTGCCACGCTGGCGGTGCTCCCTGCGTCGCTCGATGCAATTGCATCGCGTTCTATGGCATTTCTGCGCATCGGCGAACGGCCGTCGGGCCCGATCGATCTGCACGCCGAAGACGCATTCGACGTGCAGGTGCAAGGTCGTCAGCTGCGTGCACGCCTGACACGCTTGCCGAGCGGTGCCGTGTTGACGCTCGACGACGTGACCGAGTTGGCCAGCGCGCAACGGGTCCTGGCGTGGGGAGAAATGGCCCGACAGGTGGCGCATGAAATCAAGAATCCGCTCACGCCGATCCGGCTGGGTGTGCAGCACCTGCGGCGCGCGTATCGCGATGGTCGCAGCGACTTCGGCGCCATCCTCGATACCAATGTGACCCGCGTACTCGAAGAGATCGACCATCTCGACGAGATCGCGCGCGCCTTTAGCCGCTACGGCACAGCGCCGGCCGACCGTGCACCTGGTGTCGCCGTGGACGTCGAGGCGGCTGTCCGCGATGTGATGGCGCTCGAACGGATGGGAGATGGTGACGTCACCTGGCGATTTGTCTCCGCGGAGCGCACGAGTGCCGCGGCACATGCAGACCCGGGTGGCTCGCCTGAGCAGGTCATGGCGCTGGCGCACCGCGACGAGTTGAAGGAGGTGCTGCTCAACGTCTTGGAGAACGCGCGCCACGCACAGGCGAGTGTGGTGACTGTGCAGGTGACTCGCGCTGCGGAACACGTGCGTATTCTGGTGCGTGACAACGGCACCGGTGTGGCACCGGACGTGATCGGCCACGTCTTCGAGCCGCACTTCTCCACGAGCACAAGTGGTAGCGGGCTCGGGCTGGCAATCAGCCGACGTCTCATCGAAGGGTGGGGTGGGACGATTGCGCTGCGAAGCACGCCGGGCGATGGCGCTGAGGTCGAGATCGCGTTGCGCGCCGTGCGCTGACGACTGTCGCCTGGCAAGCCGGACTGGTGGTTAAGTCGGGCGGGTGATCTCGCTTCCGTTGCGTTACTCTTCAGCATGGTTCCCGAGGCCCTGCTCGCCCTGCACCGCGTCACTGACTCCCCGCCTCCGCATCTGGAGTCCTGGGTATTGCCTCCCGGCTGGTCGTGGGGCAGTGAAGGGCTGTTGTTGCAGCACCGGCATTATCAGGAAGTGGTCGATGCCCTCGGTCGGTCGCTCTCGTTGGTGAGTTCACCCGACGAGGCGCACGGTGCCTGGCTGTGGCACGAAGCGCGTGCGTTGGCGCATCGCAATCATCCGTCGATTCCGACGACGTATCACTACTGGGCCTCGTATCAGGAGAGTCGTCGCGGGCCCGGCTATCTGCGACGATGGATCAGTGGCGAAACCGTGTTGTCGCGCGTGTCGCGGCTCGGTCCGGAATCGGTGCCGCTGGCGCTGCAGGTTTTGCGTGAAGCCGGAAGCACGCTGGCGTATCTGCACGACACGGGGATGCCGCACGGGGACATTTCCGCGAATTCCGTGTGGCTGACGCCGGGCGGTCGGCTTTGGTTGCTGGGGTGGGAATGGGTGTTGCCCAAAGATCAGATTCCCACCGACACACGCCCGCATCGCAGCTTTGCCCCCTGTCCGCCGGAGTGGCTGGACGGCGCGTGGGCGCCGACGCCGCTGTCTGACCAGTGGCAGTTGGCGGCCATGCTCTTCACCATGCTCACCGGCGAGACGCCGCCGGAGCGTGATGCGCCGCCGTTGGTGCTGCTGCGACCGGATTGTCCGCAATCGTTGGCGACGGTGCTGGAGCGCGCGCTCAACCCCGACCCGTCGGCGCGCTTTCCGAGCATTGCCGCGCTGTTGCGCGACATGGACCGGCACGTGTCGGTGCGACAGGTCATGATCTCGCCCGAGGGCGACGAGCTGCCCCCCGCACTGGACACGGCCGACGCGCGCCTGCGCTGGGCCACCTCCGACGACTACGAGATTCTTTCACCGCTCGGCAGCGGCATGTTCGGAAGTGTGTGGCGTGCGCGTGACCTGTCGCTTGCACGCGAAGTCGCAATCAAGGTGCTGCACCCGCATATCGCGAAAGACGATGTGGCCGTGGCGCGATTCCGGCGCGAAGCCCGGTTGGCGGCGCAATTGGCGCATCCGTCGATCGTGCCCATCTACGACAGCGACAGTCGTGGTGACATCGTGTGGTACACAATGGAACTCGCCGAAGGCGGTTCCGTGGCCAGTCTCATCTCGCGTAGCGGACCACGCCCGTTCGAGGAGATCGCGCAGCAGGTGGACGATGTGCTCGAAGCGCTGATCGCCGCGCACGCGAGCGGCATCATTCATCGCGATCTCAAGCCGGAAAACATCCTCATCGATCGCTATCGTCGCTGGCGCATCGGCGATTTCGGTATTGCCTACGCACTCGGCGACGAGCGCGCGGGAACGTCGGGGACGCCATCGTTCGCGGCGCCGGAACAGCTGCTGGGCGAAGCGCAGGGACCGGCCACGGACTGCTTCGCGCTGGCAAGCATCGTGTATTTCGTGCTCTCCGGTCACCCGCCGTTTGGGGAGGGATCCGGAGAGCGCATTTTGGCGTTGCAGTTGGCGAACACGCTGCCGGATCGACTGCTCGCCGATGGTTTCACCGGCGAGCTGGCCGACTGGCTCACGCGCGGACTTGCTCCGCGCGTCGAAGACCGGTTCGAGGACGCGCAGGAGATGCGTATCGCGTGGCGTCAGGTGGTCCGCGACGTGCGCCGTGCCGAGGACCAACGACCGTGGTGGCGTCGCTTGATCGAAGGACCGCAGGAGAGCGACGACGAGGCGGTGTAGCGCAGACGGTGACTGCACGGGCGCGCGTGCACCGCGTCAGCGGAGTCGTCGCACCGTCTTGGCGTTCGTGAACTCCCGAAAGCCAAGGACTCCAAGCTCGCGACCGACGCCGGATTGCTTGACGCCGCCGAACGGGTATCGTGCGTCGCTCACGACCATGTCGTTCACGAAGATCATGCCTGCGTCGAGTTCGCTGATGCAGCGCGCCACCTCCTCCTCGCTGTTCGTCCAGACACTGGCGCCAAGTCCGTACGGTGAGTCGTTCGCCCGTCGAATGGCCATCGCCACATCGGCCACGCGAAACACCGACGCGACAGGGCCGAACAGCTCCTCCGTGGCAGCGGGCGCGTGGTCCGGAATGTCTACGAGCACCGTTGGCGCCACGAAGAAGCCGTGCTCGTGGTGCGCAGTCGAAGCGTCGCCGACAACCGCCCGAGCACCGGCGGCGATTGACGATGCGACTTGCGCACGCAGACCGTCTCGCACGGATGCGGTCGCAATCGGTCCTACCTGCGTGCGCTCATCGAACGGATCGCCCACGACCAGCGCGCGCATCCCGTCGGAAAAGCGCGACACGAATTCATCGTACACGGCGTCACACACAATAAATCGCTTGGCGGCGATGCATGATTGCCCGCTGTTCACCGTGCGCGCCGTGACGGCCACAGCGGCCGCGCGCGCCACGTCCGCGTCGGGGAGCACCAGAAACGGATCGCTGCCGCCAAGTTCGAGCACAACCTTCTTGAGATACCGGCCGGCGACTTCCGCGACATGGCGACCGGCGCGATCGCTGCCGGTGAGCGTAACGCCCACGATACGTGGATCGGCGATGACGTCGTCGATCATTTCCAGCGAGAGGAGCGCGACGTGGCACGGTGCCGCCGGGGTGTCGGTGTGTGTGACGGCAGCGCGCGCTTCGGCGAGACATTCATCGAGGAGTCGGGCTGGGCCGGGCACCGATGGCGCCGGCTTGATCAGCACCCCGTTTCCGGCGCAGAGCGCGGGGATCGCGAAGCGAAGCGCCTGCCAATACGGGAAGTTCCACGGCATGATCGCCAACACGCAGCCGAGCGGATCGAATTGTACGTGCACGATCGCTGTCGGGTCGTCGAGGACGGCGTCGTTGGCGAGTGCGGTGCGCGCCAGTGCGGGTGCCATGTCGCAGAGCGTGGCGCACTTCGCCACCTCCGCGCGCGCGGCGGCAATCGGCTTGCCCATTTCGAGGGTGAGCGCCTCAGCGAGCGATTCACGATTCGCACGCAGCGCGGCCCCCAATGCCGCAACGAAACGCAGCCGTGACTCGAGAGGCGCGCGTCGCCATGCGAACTGTTCGTTGGCCACACGCGTGAGCATCGCGTTGCGCTGCAGTTGGTTCAGGGCCGGGAGTTCGTACAGGAACTCGCCGCTGGTCGGGTTGATCGCGCGATAGGTCATGTACGAACGTCGGTGCCCGACCCGTGCAGGGTCAAGCACCGACGTAGAGTTTGCATACAGTTTGCAGGATGTGGCGTCGCTGTCGGTGTGACGGGACGCCCCCGTGTACTTCCCCTGTCAGGCGGCTTGCGTGGGGCTGAACGTGGTCGCTGCGCCTGTGCTGGTCAGACCCGCCACAGCGGCAGCGCGGGCCATTGCCGCGGGATCGGGTGGCGTGAGCGTGCCCGGCACCAGCAGCGATGTGGGGCGGAGGTTCGACGTCGTGGCGGTATGGCGTCGCCCCAACGCGCGCGACTCGACCTGTATGGTCAGTCGCCGGCGCCGCTTGCGCGCATACAGCAACTGATCGGCACGGCCGAGCAGCTCGGCCAGCGTTGCGTCGTCGGTCGGACGGACACGCGTATAGCCGATGGTGAGCGACAGCGGCGCCGACAATTCGCTACTCGCATTGAGCAGTGCCACGCGCTCCTCAATGCGTCGCTGGATGAGACGCGCGGCCGCACCGTCGGCGTCGAGCGCCATGATGGTGAACTCGTCGCCGCCCATGCGGGCCACCACGTCACAGTCACGGACCGCGCGTCGGAGCAGGCGCCCCACCGCCGTGAGCGCGCGATCCCCTTCCGCGTGCCCGAACCGATCGTTGAGCTGTTTGAAGTCGTCCATATCGACGTACAGCAGCACGACATGCTTGTCCTGACGACGCGCGATACGAAGCTGCTGCTCGGCCAGCGTCATGAAGCCGCGCCGGTTGTAGAGTTGCGTGAGATGATCCGTGAGGGAGGCGCGTCGGAGGCGCACCTCTTCACGTTTCCGTGCGGTGATGTCGCGGATGGTGACCGCCACCCCATCTGCCGTTGGCACGACCTGATGCAGCAACCAGCTCGCGGCGAAGTGTCGCGGGTCAACGCGGACGTCCTCGATCAACGGCACGTTGAGCGCGATGGCGTCGGCATATTGCTCGTGGAGCGTTGCGGTGAAGCCGGACGGCAGATCGCGCTGCAGACGCTTGCCCAGCAATTGCTGCCGCGCCAGTCGCATCAGGCGTTCGCCAGCAGGGTTCACGTCTGTGATCTCGAAATCCCCGACGTCGCCCGACGCGTTACGCATCGCGCGTAACAGAAATACGCCGTCGGCACTGGCCTGCATGGCGTCCTGCAATCGACGCATCTGTTCGCGCACCGTGTCGTGATCGTCTGCACGTCGTACCGTTTCCCGTCGCAGGAGCGACCAGCCCGCGAGCGCGAGCAGCAGGGCGATGAAAGACAGGACAGGCGCCGCGTCGACGATCGAGGCCAAACCGGCATGCAGCGGCTGCACGGCAATGCGACCGATCGCCGCGTCGACGGGCGCCGACGCGGCATGAGCTACGCCGTCCAGCGACAAGAGGCCGCCGGTGAGGGAGATGATCGTGAGCGCACACCAGAAGGCGGCGCGGGAAGCCAGACGATCGAGCATGTGGGGTGAGTGTTGGTTCACTGATGAATCGCCCGGACTCTGCATCGGACCGATCGATTCTCGTCCCGTCGCACTGCGGGTCGCAGCGGGTCGAAACGCAACCTCCATGCCATACTCATCCGTAAGCAGTGCACGCGCGGCGCCGTAACGCGGCGTGGGGGAGTTAAGTCGTTGTTATATAACGCTATCGCCGACGATCTTCAGCCATAGACTCGACACGCGCCTGCAAGCAAGGCGGCTGCGGCGCGATGGTGTTAGCCGGTGCCGGAACGGAAAGACGCGCCTGATGGGAGGCGGCAATACCGTCCGGACGGCGCCGTCAGTCGGCGCCGAGCATGAGGCGCTTCTCGAGTGCGGCGTAGCGTGCGGCGCCATCGCGGTCGGGGAAGAGCAGTGACACGACCACGCCCGTGGCAAACGAAAGCGGGATGGAAACCAGCGCCGGGTTCTTGAGCGGGAAGATCGCGCTGGAATGATGCAGGAGATCTACCTGCACGGCGGGCGAGAGGGCGATGAGGACGAGCGTGGCGATGGTGCCGATGATCATGCTGGACGCGGCGCCGGCCGTGCTGGTGCGTCGCCAGAAGACACTCAGCACGAGGGCGGGGAAGTTGGCGCTGGCCGCGATGGCGAATGCGAGGCCGACCATGAAGGCGACGTTCTGCCCTTTAAAGAGGATGCCGAGCGAAATCGCGATCAACGCGAGCCCGATCGTGGCCAGGCGGGCGACCTTGAGCTCTTCGCCCGGCTTGGGATTGCCGCGCCGGATGACGGACGACCAGAGATCATGTGAGATCGCGGCGGCGCCCGAGAGCGCCAATCCGGCGACCACGGCCAGAATGGTGGCGAATGCGACGGCGGCGATGAAGCCAAGGAAGGGGCGACCGCCGAGCAGTTCGGCCAGCATGGGCGCCGCCATGTTGCCGCCGGCATCGATGGCCTTGATCGCGTCGGGACCGACCAAGACCATTGCGCCGAAACCCAATACGAATGTCATGAGGTAAAAGAGCCCGATGAGACCGGTCGCGATGAACACCGATTTACGGGCGGCGCGCGCATCAGGAACCGTGTAGAACCGCATCAGGATATGCGGGAGCCCTGCGGTGCCGAACATGAGGGCGAGTCCGAGGGAGATCGCGTCGAGCGGATTGGAGACGAGTTTGCCGGGCGCGAGCACACTGTCGCCGTACCGTGCGGCGGCCTGCGCAAAGAGCTCGCGCGGATCGAAGTGGAAGCGCGAAAGCACCAGCAGCGCGAGCGCGGCGGCACCACCCAGCAGCAGGACGGCTTTGACGATCTGTACCCACGTGGTGGCCAGCATGCCGCCAAAGAGCACGTACGCCATCATGGCCACGCCGACAATGAGTACCGCCGCTTCGTAGGGAATCCCAAAGAGCAGCTTGATCAGCCCACCGGCGCCGACCATCTGCGCGATGAGATAGAACGCGATCGTGGCGAGCGTGCCGCAGGCGGCCGCGATGCGCACGGGAATGGGATCGAGGCGTGCCGCCACGACATCGGCAAAGGTGTAGCGCCCGAGATTGCGTAGCGGTTCGGCGATGAGAAAGAGCACCACGGGCCATCCCACGAGCCAGCCGGTGGAGTAGATCAGCCCGTCGAATCCGCTGGTGGCGACAAGTCCCGCGATACCCAGGAACGACGCTGCGCTCATGTAGTCACCGGCCAGCGCGATGCCGTTCTGTCCGGCGGTAACGGTGCGCCCCGCAGCGTAAAAGTCTTCTGTACTGCTGGTGCGCTTGGCCGCCCAGTAGGTGATCGCCAAGGTGAGCGTGATGAAGCCGGCGAAGAACGCGATGGCGACGCCGTCGGGCGTGCCGACGCTCTGCGCGGCGGTCATGCTTCGCGCTCGTGGTGCGCGCGCAGCGCGGCCAGCGCCGGATCGTACACGCGGTTGGCCCAGTTCACGTACACGAACGTGAGCGCCCACGCGGCCACGATCACCAGCGCACCGAGCACGATGCCGACGGAGAGTCCAGGCTGGATTTGCCGACCGAGCATGCCGGGGCGAAACGCCACGAGCGCGATGAAACCGAAGTAGACGCAGACCATGCCGACGGTGAGTGCCGCGGCGAGACGCCAGCGTCGAACGGCCAGCGCACGAGTCGCAGTGGCGGCCGAATCGGAGATCGCACTTGGAGATGGAGGGGCCATGGCGCGCGAAGGTATGGTCCGGGACCGTCGTTGCAAAGGGTGCGCGCGCGCATCCGTTTCGCGACACGCCGGGTCATATTGCAACCGATTGCATCGACGGCGGTCGCCGCGGTGGTCGCCAGGATTTCCGCATTCATCCCGTATCGAACGTGACGCAACGCATGGGCATCGCGTTGGCGAGTCTCATTTCAGGATTCGTCGCGCTCTATCTGCATCTCTGGAAACTCGGTCTTGCCGGATCGCTCTCCTGTGGCGGAACGCGCGGCTGCGAGTACGTACAGGGAAGTCCGTACGGCTGGTTCCTTGGCGTGGATGTCGCGCTGATCGGGACCGTCGGGTACACGCTGGTATTTGCCGTGGCACTGATCGGCTCGATGGCCAGGTTCGAAGACGCGCGCTGGCCCACGCAGTTGCTGCACCTACTGATCTGGCCGGCGGTGCTGTTTACCCTGCGACTCAAGTACGGCGAGTTCATCGTGCTCAAGGGATTCTGCCGGTGGTGCGTGGTGTCCGCGGTGGCGATTACGCTCTGCGCGGTACTCGTCACGCTCGATCAGCGGCGCCTCGACCGGCTGGCGGCGCGGTCCTGAGGCCGCGCGACGGCTACGGCGTTTCCGCGTCGCCGACCATCACGGCAAACCAATGTTCCATCTCCTGCCGAATGGGATACCCGGGCATGGTGCGTACCACGCGCCCATTGCGATCGATGGCCACGAACGTTGGCGTGCCCGGATAGCGGAACGTGAGCAGCACCTGATCGGAACTCCCGGCCGGCCCAATGAGCTGCGCGCCGGTAATCCCTTCCTTGGCCAACATCGGTGCGCCGTCGGCCGCGCCTTCGAGCGTCAGCAGCTTGAGCTGCGGCAGCGGACGACCGCCAGACATTTCACCGAGGTCCTTGAGCGCGCGCTTGCACCAGCTGCAGGTGACCGAACTCACCATCACGATGGACGCCTGTCCCTTGGTCGCCAGCGGGACGATCTTCCCTTGCAGGTTGCGCACTTTGAAGGCGCCGATGGTCTGCTCAGGCGTGGGCGCGGACTGGGCGGCTGTGTCACCGTCGATCGCCATACCCGCCTCGCGCGCGACTACATTGGCGGAGTCCGCGTCGCGGTCGATGGCGCGCTTGGCCACCGCGATCGTGGTGCCGAGCACCAGCACAACGGCGAGCAGTTGCCCGAAGCCCACGGCACCGCGTCGGGGCGCGCGCGACCGCCGATCGGACGAATCGCTCGACAGATGACTCGGGAGACGTGAGGGACGCATGCTGAATGATCACCCCGAACCGGGTCGGACGGTACCGGTGCCGCAAAAGCTCGGCGATTTGGACCTGGAGGCGCACCTTCGCGATCCGGCGCGGAAGCAAGCGTTCGTGACTCCGATGTTCGACATCATTGCGCCCCGTTATGACGCCTTCACCCGCCTGTTCTCGTTCGGCATGGATGCAACGTGGAAGCGCGAGGCGCTGGACGCGATCGGCACGGCGGCGCCGAGAACGCGCGACGCACTCGATCTGGCGTGCGGCACGGGTGACATCGCGGTGGCCATCGCCCGACGGTTCCCCGAATCACGAGTGACGGCGCTGGACGCGTCCTCGCGCATGATCGACGCGGCCAACCGGCGGCTGTCCGAACGCATGCACGATGCCGATGTCGCGCCGCGTATCACAACCATGGTTGGCGACATGACCTCGCTGCCGATGGAGCGCGCGAGTACGGATCTCGTCACGGCCGGCTATGGCGTGCGCAACGTGCCAGACCCTGCGCAAGCGGTCCGTGAAATGGCCCGCGTGCTCCGCCCCGGCGGCGTGCTGGTGACACTCGACTTCTACCGGCCGGCTGTCGCACCATGGCGGGCAGTGCTGTTGTGGTATCTCTCGCTCGCCGGCAATGCAGTCGGCTGGTGGTGGCATCGCGATCCGGTCGTGTACGGCTACATCGCGCGCAGCATCGATCACTTCATGAGCTGGCAGGACTTCTCCGCGCTTCTCGAGCGCGAAGGGTTTCGCGTCGGGCGCGTTACGCGACACCTCGGCGGCGGTATAGCGCTGCACGAGGCCGTGCGGCTGGACTGACGGTTTATAACGCGTGCGACATGCGCGTCAGCGAATCAGTCGCGCCGTGGTGATGATCCACTCGTCGTCACGCTGCCACCATGCCTCGACACGCGCGGCGCTGCCCGCCAGCTCAGGCAGGAGCAGCGACACCGACGCGCTACCGTCATCGTTGACATCCACCTCGACCTCGGTGAATCGCACGTAGCGTTGCACGATGGGGTCGATGGCTTTGTAGATCGCTTCCTTGAGCGAGAACCGCAGCACGGTCGCGTCGCGATGCGCGTGCGGGTCGAGATCACGCACCACCTCGAATTCGCGAGGCGTCAGAATGCGCGCCGCCACAGACGGCCGCTCCGCCTCGGTCGCCAGCGGTCGTGACTCCAGATCGACGCCGAGCAGGCCTCCGGATGCGACGCCAGCAATGGCGATGGCCCGCTGGCGATGGTGACGGCGCTTATGGCTCACCGAGCCGGTCAACCCGGATGGAAGCAAGGGCGCGCCGCGCGACGTGCTCCCGAGCAGCTGCTCGTGCACACCCGGGCTCAGCGCACCGAATCGCGGTGAGGCCAGCGCGGCCCGCAGTGCGACGCGCCCTGCCACGAACGTGCTGCGCCGCACCGGCGGCATGGCCTGTGCGAGTGCGGCCTCGGTCCGGTGCAGTACGCCCTGCCGTACAAGCGCGTCGAGCGCGGCGAATTCGCCGCCGCTGATCGCAGGCGTCGGTTCGCCGTGGATCTCCGGATGTGTATCAAGTTCGGTAGACGCCAGACTCGCGTGCTCACCGAGTCCGGCCAGCGGGATGATCTGCGCGTACGGATCGGACGCCGTCATGCGTGCGGTTGGCGTGGGTTGCATCACAGCCGGCGGCGCGCGCCACTCGCGACCACGTTCCCGGCGAGCAATCCGGCGGCGAGTGAGATGCCGACGATGAGCACGCGAAAGGCGGTAGCCACGCCGACTTCGACTTCCTGCCCCAGCAGCGACGTGACGCTACGGAACCCGATGCTTCCCGGCACGAGAATGAGTAGCCCGGGGACGACAGTGACCATGGCGGAGCGGCGGAAATAGCGCGCCACGATGTTGCTCCCCGCACTGATCACGAACGCGCCGAGAAACGCGCCAAGTTCTTCACCCATGCCGGCACCCGCAAAGCGGGACGTGAGGTACGCCGCGGCACACGCCAGCACGATCCAACCGGCATCCTTGGCTTCGGCCTTCAATAGCACCGTGAAAGCGAGTGGCGCCACAATCAAGGCCACCCACTCCGTCCAGAATGGCAGCGACGTTTGTGGCAGCAGGGCGAAACCACCGATTGGCGCGGTGACTCCCAGCGCGCTTCCAGCGAACGCGCCGAGCTTCGCGCCAAGCGCCAGCCCGAATCCGAGTCCCAGAAACACCACCAGCGCACCGCTCAACCGCGCGGTCCCCGAGGCGAGATGCCGTGTGGAGAGTTCGGTGAGCGCGACGGTGAACGTGAGCCCCGGCAGCAGGACGACCAACCCGGCCAGCGACGTCGCATAGCCGGTTCCTGACCGCGAGGTCACGTCGACGGTGAGCGCGACCGACGTCACGAGAAACGCGGCCAGCGGCTCGGTGACATGTCGCCATCCCTCGGATCTCGCGCAGGCCAGCGAGATGATGCCGGTGAGCAGGCCGAGCGCCCCAGCAAGAAGCACGTCGCCCGTGTACACGCGGAGAAAACAGGCCACCGCTCCGGACGCGAGCACGTACGCGATCAGCGTGAGCCAGATCGGCCAACGCGGCGGTTCGACGTCGAGCGCGCGCAGTCGCAACAACCCGTCTTCTGGCGTGAGTGTCCCGTCCACCACGTCGCGTGTGATCGCACTCAGTCGCGACAGGTGGCCGAGATTCGGCTGGCCCGGTTCGACCCGCATGAGATAGACGCGCTGTTCTTCGAGTTCGCCAAAGCCGACCATGATACTGGTGGGCGTGGAAAAGAACTCCGCGACCAGGCCGAGTCGTTCCGCGACTGTCTCCAGCACGACTTCGAGGCGATGCGCAGGCGTTCCGTGCAGGTGCAGGGAGCGCGCCAATTCGAGGGTAAAGCGCTTGGCCGGGCTGTGCTGCGGCGCGGTCGGTGTCGTCTCGGGCACGGCAAGCGTCATGGACGGACCCTACCGGGTCCGGGCACCACGCGCAACGGCTCCTTCGCTATCTTGTGAAGGTCCCCGTTGGTGCCGATTCTGGAAGCCGCACGGCACCGCGCGTCATCGCCACCAATCCGTGCAGCCATGCTCCGTTCCGCGCCCCGTCCGTTCGCCGTACCCGCCGCCATTGTCCAGCGACTTCGCCGCAGCATCGCGTTGGTGCCAGCGCTCGCGATGGCGATGGTCCTGTCCGCCTGCGGATCGGACGACGCACCTGACATTCCGTCCAATCCTGCCGTGGAAACGTACGCGTCGAGTCTCGGTGTCACGATCGCCAGCATGACCAAGCGCTCGGACAATCTGTTCGTGCAGGATGTGGTGGTCGGCACGGGCGCCGAAGCGATCAGCGGCCGCACGCTGCGCATGATCTACTCGGGCTACCTGATCAACGGTTCCCGCTTTGACTCGAATGTGGGCGGAGCGGCGTTCACCTTCCAGCTCGGCGCAGGGCAGGTCATCGCCGGTTGGGATCAAGGCGTTGCCGGTATGAAGGTTGGTGGTCGCCGCAAGATCGTCATCGGCTCCACACTCGGCTACGGGCGCACCGGTCAGGGCCCCATTCCGCCAAACGCCACGCTCGTGTTCGACGTCGAGCTGGTGAGCGTTCAGTAGCGGTCTTTGGAAGATGCGGGCGCTCGCCTCTCACCGGGTTTAGGAGCGGGCGCCTGGCGGAGGCTGCTTCGATTGAACCGATTTGCGTTGTGCGAGCAGACCCATTTCGTCATGCGTCTTCCGTCCTTCGTGCACGAGATCGACGACATCATCGAGGGTGAGCGGCACGGTGTAGCGCACTTCGTGGTAGGTGGTGTCTATCAACTTGCCAAAAATCCATCCCGAGGCGCGCACTTCTGTGTTGCCGCCCAGGCGTGATGTACCCTGCTCCCACAAATAGGCGATGGCGATCAACATTGGTTCGAGATGGATTGCCGGCGGCTCAAGTCCGACGCGCCGACAGGTCGCGTCGTCGGTGAGCATACGGATGTAGCTGCGCGCAAGCAGCTCGCCGGCGCCGCCCCGGTTGGCGAGATACGGCTTGGCCACGACGCGTAGCAGTTTGCGCGCGATCGGTAGCACGCCAGATTCGCCTTCACGCGTCACCAGATCGCTCATCGACTTTTGCAAAACGGTCGGCATGAGGTTCACCAGCATCTGTACATGCGCGGCGGCCAGCGCAACGCCGTCGGGATTGTGCGCGGCGTCCACGTAATGCCGTCGATACTTTGCATAGAACGTGCGCGCATCGGCGAGTGTCGTGGGCATCGCATCGGCGCCGTACTCCAGGCCGGGACGTCGCACGCCCATGATGAAGCCGAAGACACGCCACGTGTGATAGAAGTCGTCGGCGTCGCGCGGTGACATGGGCACACCCATGCGCTCCAGCCCCTCGATCACAAGCATGGAGAATCCCAGGACGGTGCCGAGCATGTCTTCCTGGTTGATGGGCACGCCATACTGTGCACGAAATGCAGGGAAGTCGCGCATGGACTCAGGAGCCACGTTCGTGCGCACGCCCGCGTGCAACAGCCGCATCTCCTGCGCGAGCATCGCCCCGACACCGTCGACGCGGAACGAACCAGGCGTGGACACGTCCCTGAGCAGCTGCAGCGTTCCCATCAGCCGATGAAACGGATACTTCTGCAACTGACCGGACAGATTCAGCACGCGTGACATGGACGGCGCGGCGTAGCCTTCCGGCAGACTGCGGCACAGCATAACGACGAGCGACATAATCGACTGCGTCATGAACGCATGCTGCCCGCGCTCGATCTGTTCCAGATCCGCCCACGCCGGCAGCGCCGGGTTGGTTGCGTGCGGCGGTCCGCCGGGCGGCCTTTCGAGAAAGGTGCGCAGCGACAACGGCGTGTCGGCGGGTAGCGCTCCGGTCTTACGCAGCGTCGCAAAAATGCGTCGGGTGTCCGACGCGTTGACACCCTGCACCTTGAGTTCCGCGGCGCAGGCGTCAGCCTCGGCGTCGCCAAGCTGTCGGAGTCGGTCGAGCGAGGGGATGTCATCCCACGCGAAGTCGGCGGCGCTCACGAGAGCCGGAGGCGGAAGCGTCATGTCGATGGCTGAGGCGATGGCGGAACGGTAGTCAGGCAAACGTACCGCCTTCCGATGGGGGCGGGCAGGTGCTGCGGTCGGTCCGATGATTTTGGCTGGCGAAGGGAGTCTGACTCTCACTCTCACTATCCGATTCGGTCACGCCCGGCCATCCTCTCGCGCCACGGAGCACGCCATGACAGTACGCACCGCCACCCCGTATCTCACCCTCTCCGGAAACGCGGAGGAAGCGATCCGGTTCTACCAACGTCAGCTCGGGGCGACCGTCGAGAGTCTGCTGCGATTTGGCGAGATGATGCCGCAGTGCAGCGAGGCACAGCGTGAGCCGGTGATGCACGCCGAACTACGCATCGGCCATGCGGTGATCTTCCTGAGCGACGGAGGGCCGGAGGTCACGTCAGGATCAAGTCGACTGTCAATCGCGCTGCAGGGCGACGATCCGGACGAGGCGCGCCACGGATTCGCGGCGCTGGCGGAGTCCGGCAGCGTCATCGAACCGATCGGTGAAGCGCCGTGGGACGACCTGTACGGCGCCGTGGAAGATCGGTTTGGTGTGTCGTGGATGTTCAACTGCACGATACCGAAATAGCGGCCGCGGTCAGTCGCGACGGCGCGTCAGGCGGTCGCTGATCGCACGCAGTTGTGCCCGTGCCAACGTGTCGTAGGCCTGTGCGTTGGCACGTGACGGGCGCGTGCCCGTGAGAAAGGTGCCGCTGGCGATCGTGCTGTCGTTCACGGCCCGCATGAGCGCATCGGCGCCCTCGGCCACGGTGGAGCGTGGCTGCACACCGGCTGCCGCCACGAGACGCGTGTCCATCAGCGTGGCCGGATGCAGGGCA
>JBBQSM010000013.1:0-47519 GCA_038234895.1 Gemmatimonadales bacterium | reverse complement strand
GCCGCCTCAGCGCCGTCCCGTCGCCGGCAGTCCCGCACGAATGATCGCCGACGCCTGCTCGGCCGACCCGGACATGAGCAGGCCGCGATAGCCCTGCGTGATCCGATCGCCGATGCTCGCTGCCGTTGCCGTCATCATGCTCGGCATGCCGGCCTGCTCGCTCAGATCGCGCACCTGCTTGCACGCCGCTTCTGCGCCCGGACCGTCGCCACCCATGTCGCGCGTGAGACTGCCGATGCCGCACGAAAGCAGACTGTAGCCCGGTACCGCGGCGATGGCGCTCATGTCGACGATTGCGCCTTTGTCCTCGACCATGAGCATGGCGATGACCGTGCCGGACTTATTGGCGGGCGACCAGACGTTGGCGCGCGCCTCGCTGAAGAAGCTCACGGCAAGCTTCGCTTCGGCGGCAGAGCGCACGTGCGGAATGACTACGCCATCGGCGCCGAGTGCGAGAGCTTGCTTGACGCGGACTCGGGTGCTGTCGGCGCCGGCCGCTTCGATGGTGGGGATGCGCACGAGCAGTGTCGGACGACGGGATGCGCCACCGGACTTGATGCCGGCGACCAGCGCGCGCACCGCGTTCTCGTCGTAGGCGCCTTCGAGGTTGAGAAACAGGTAGTCGAGCAGCGGATTCGCGGCCAGCGCGCGAGCACCGGCCTCGGTGTAGAGCGGCGGCAGGCGCTTGCCGTTCGCGTCGGTCGCTCCCGGGGCGCGCTCGCTGGGGACGAACATACCGAAGGCCGACCCGCCGGATTTCCAGATCGAGAGCGCGGTGGAGGTTTGCGCGGCGAGCCGCGCGGGGCTCAGCGCGGAAAGCAGCATCGCGAGCAGCAACGAAAGCAGCAGAGCAGGGGCAGGCAGCACGACGAGCATTCCGGTACGACGCATCGGTGGGGCTCCGAGCAAAGGTCGGGCGAGTGGTGTAGTCGGAAGTGTACGGCGGCGGCGCACCTGGCGTTGGCGTATACTGTCGCACGTAGACTACCGCACGCATTGCAGACGCTCACCCGATCCCGAGCTGTGATGTCACTCTTTCGTGTTGCGACGGCCACGTTGCTGGGTGTGCTACTCGGCGGACCAATCGCGCAGGCGCAGGCGCCGCTTCCGGATGTCACGGGAAAATGGCTGGTAGTCGGTGCTTCACCGACTGGCCCAGTGACGTCCACCGTATTGCTCACGCAGGACGGCGGCAATCTCTCGGGCTCGATCGAGATTGCGCGTGTGGGTTGGGCCAAGGTGACCGGCGCCGTGCGCGGTGACACGGTGCGCTATGTGTTTCCACTCACGATGCAGGGAACGCCGATCGAGGTGCAGGTCACGGGCGTGCTGCAGGGACCGGATAGCATGGCCGGATCGGTCGAGCTGCCGAATGATTTGGGGAGCTACCCCTTTACGGCTCGGCGTCAGCCCCCGCCACCACCCGATGCTGCTATCTTGTGGAGTGCGGAAGGACCGGATGTCCGGTTGCCGCCCTCAACGCGCGCACGCCGCGCAGCCTCCGACCTCGCCCATGATTTTCCCCCTGGCAGGAGTGTTCATGCCGTTGGTTCGCCCTACCTCGCAGTTGCTGCTCGCCTTCACACTCACCGCCGCGCTGGCGGGTAGCGCGCAGGCGCAGTCGGCGCCGCGCACCAACATTTATGGCAATCCGCAGCGCGTCGCGCCGGCGCCCACCAAGGCCGCCATCGACGTGCGTGATCTGCAGATTCGACTCTACCAGTTTGCCGACGACTCCATGCAGGGGCGGCAGGTGGGGCGCATCGGTAACATGAAGGGCACCGACTACATCGCCGCGGAAATGAAGCGGATGGGGCTCGTGCCGGCGGGTGACAACGGCTCGTACTTTCAGGCGCTGCCGTATCAGTTGCGCAAGTTCACCACCCACTCGCGTGTCACCGTCGACGGCAATCCGCTCGCGTGGAATAGCGACTTTGTAGCTGTGCCTGGACAACGTGCGCCGCGTCCGATCGCCAACGCCGATGTGATCTACGGTGGCGTCTCCGGCGACTCGAGCACGTGGACGGCCGCGTCGCAGACCGTTGGTAAGTTCGTCGTCATGGCGGCCCCCACGCGTACAGCGCCGCCGCAGGGTGGACGTGGTGGTGCGGCTCCCGCGCCCACGCCGTATCCGGACGCCGCAGCGATCGCTGTGGTCGATCTCGATGCACTCACGCCCGCACAGCGCGCGGCGATCAACGAACCCACCGTGGCCACGTCGGCGGCGGGCGGCCGCGGTGGACGCGGTGGTGCGCCTCCGGCCAACGTCGATTCGGTGACGCTGCTCAAGCAGCAACTCGCCGCGCTTAACCCGCAGGCCAGTCTCCGGCTCACGCGTGATGCGGCCACACGCCTGTTTAAGGGAAAGTCACTCGAGTCGCTGAGCCCGGGTGCCATGGGCGGTAGCGTCACGGCCTCGCTGGATTTCGTGTCGTTGCCCACTGAATGGGCGCGTAATGTCGTGGCTGTCATTCCCGGCAGCGATCCGGTGCTCAAGCACCAGTATGTCGCGATCGGTGCGCACAACGATCACGTGGGGCTACGTGCACCGGTGGACAAGGATTCGATACGGGCCTACAACATCGCGCGCAATCGCTATCTGCTGGCCAACGACATGAATCAACTCACAGCGGCCGGCAAGATGCGCGATGACGGCTACGCGGTGAACATGGACAGCATCCGCAAGGTCTACCCCAAGCCCCGCATCGATTCGATCAACAACGGCGCCGACGACGATGGCTCGGGGTCGATGGGCGTGCTCGAGATCGCCGAAGCCATGCAGGCGATGCCGGTCAAGCCGAAGCGCTCCACGCTCTTTGTCTGGCACACGGGCGAAGAGGGCGGACTGGTCGGCTCGGCGTTCTTCGTTGCCAATCCCACGGTGCCGCTGGACTCGGTCGTAGCGCAGATCAACGTGGACATGATCGGCCGCGGTCGCGCCGACGATCTGCCCGGTGGCGGTGACGACTATGTCGGCGTGGTGGGCTCGTTCTTTGATTCGAAAGATCTGGGCGAGACGGTGCAGGCGGTGAACAACAAGCGCACCAAGCCGCTCGATTTCGACTACAAGTTCGATAAGCCGATCGCGTGGGGCGGCTATAACAACATCTACGCGCGCAGCGATCACTACAACTACGCGCGCAGCGGCGTGCCCATCGCGTTCTTCTTCACCGGCTTGCACGGCGACTACCATCAGGCGAGCGACGAAGCCGAGTTCATCGACTACCCGCACTACGCCAAGATCACGAACTATCTCAAGGAGCTGGTGGTCGAAGTGGGCAACGGTCCGCGGCCGCGTCTGAACGGTACGCAGCCCGCCAAGCCGCGCGTGATTACGCCGTAGTCAGCGGGCGCGTTCGTTCGTGATGCGGGTGAAAAACAGGTGCGAGTGCATGCCGGGGTTGGTCGGGCCAAAACTTGCGTTCGACAGATGGTGGAACGTGTAGCCGAACGCCATGCGCGCTGAACGGGACGCTTGCCAGTGCACCGCCACCGACGGATTCACGGTGAAGTTGTACTGCGTGGCCTGGCCGTACGGGACAACATCGCTGAACCAGGCGGCACCAGACGTCACCTGCAGGACAGTGGACACGCGCGGCGAATGCGTGAACTCGGCCTGTGCGCTAAGCGGCGAGATGCCGAAGCCGTAGCTGTTGTGCGCGAGATACGGTCGGAGCAGCGCGGGGTCGGCAGGGCGTGCCGGGTCGCGCAGCACCGGCGGAATGCGTTTGACGGGGGCACTGCTGTTGACGAGCATCAGCGGCAGCACTTCGGTAACCCAACTGAATCGCGCTCCCTTCCACGCGAACAGATCGCGTGTCCACTGCACGCCCACGATACGCATGTGGCCGCCCAGACTTTCATTGTCGGAGGCCGTATAGGTGCCGCTCACCGAGCTGCCCACCCACAGGTTGTAGCCGTTGCGCGGCGGCAACCGTCGGAACGTGCCGACCGTGGCGCTGTCGCGAACACTGCCGTTGGACGGCGTGGGTTCCGAGGGCACCGGAGACGCACCCTGAGCGAGTCCCGACGTCGCCGCCGCCGCGACCAGCCCGGCGGCCGCACACAACCTCGGCAGGCGCACCCGGAACACGGCGTCGAGCCGCGCGCTGGCCGAGAGCCAGACATGGTGCCTCACTCCATGATCACCACTCTCTACTCCCAGGCACCGCAACACGATTCGCTCTCCACTACGTTGGCCCGCTGTGCCTGCGCGCGGACGTGCGCGCAGCGTCGTCCCAGCTCTGTCCCGTCGCCCCACGCCGGAACGGAGGCAATCTCTGCGGTACGGGATCGTTTCGCAATTCAGCCGCTCGCACCAGTGCCGGTCTGGACGCTCAGGTTCCAGACGATATGGTCAACCAGACGGAACAGCGGCGCGGCGCGCGGTGTGATACCAATTGCGGGCAGTCGCACCGGACGGTCGCCCAAGATGCCGTGGGTATGATGCCCCGCGCCCGTCGCGAAACCGTTGCGGAAGCGTCGCGGGCTCGTCCCGAATGCACAGGGCCTGTAGCATATTTGGCGGTGACCATCACGATGTGCGGCCCGACGAGCTCGGCCGATTCACCAGCTGGAGCAGTTCGGAGAAGTGGCAATGGCAGATGCAGGTCCGATGGGCGAGACGACGGCACCCAACGAAGGCGCGATGCCGCAGGAGCTTCCGCTTGCGACCTCGATCGAACTGGCGCGGCTCGATCAGGCGCGCGCCGAGTTGCTGCGGGTGCATCGGGCGTTGCTTGAGACGGAGCGCGTGCGATACGAGAAGGTGCGCGGCCGCATCGCCAACAACAGCGCGTTCCTGCAGCTCGTCATCGCAGATCCGTGGTTCGACTGGCTCCGTCCGATGGCGCAATTGGTGTTGCTGATCGACGAGCGCACCAGCGACAAGAAGTCGCGGCTGGGCGGCGCGGAGGCGCGTGCGTTGTTTGACCGCGCGCGCGGGTTGTTGCGGGCGGATGCGGAGGGTGATGCCTTCCAGCGTCTGTTCGCGGAGTCGGTACAGTCCTCGCCGTCGCTCGCCGTGTTGGCGCGACAGGTCGCGGCGTCGCTCGGCTGATGTCGGCTTCCCGTCTCGCGCGTGCTGCGGCGGTTGCCGCCCTGGTGGCCGTCGGCGCCTGCAGCGCGGGAGCGCCCGCGAGTGCGCGCGTGTCGAGCGCCCGGTCGGCCGTGGCACCTCGCGTGACCTACGAAGCGCAGTTTGACGCACTGTGGGAACGATTCCAGTCTGTGTATCCATCGTTCGAGTACAAGGGCGTGGACTGGCGCGCACAGCGGGCCGCATATCGCACGCGTGCAGTACGCGCGCGTTCACAGGACGAATTCATTGCCGTCGCCCGTGAGATGCTCGCGCCGCTGCACGATCTGCACATCTGGTTCGTGGACCCGCGTGGCGCCGTGGTGCCCACGTACCGTCCGTCGGCGTTCGCGAATTTCGAATCGAGACGCTGGGAGCGTGCCTTGCGCGGTGCCAGCACCGTCTCGCGCAACGGCGGCATGGTCGAGGCGACCGTGGGCGGATACCCATACCTGTTTATCGGTTCGTGGAAGGAGCCGGCCGACGCGGCGACTCTCGATCTCGCGCTGGCGCGCATGCGCGACGCGCACGGGCTGATCATCGACGTGCGTACCAACGGCGGCGGAAGCGATGCGACGGCGCTGGCGCTCGTGTCGCGTTTTACGTCGCAGCCGATGGTTGCGTCGTTCGTGCAGACGCGAAACGGGCCGGCGGTCACCGACCTCGAAGCGCCTGTGGCGCGCGTCGTCTCGCCCCGTGGCGGCTGGCAGTTCACGCGGCCAGTGGTGGTCATCGCGGGGCGGGCGGGCTTCAGCGCCACGGAGAGTTTCGTGGCGGCCATGCGCACGCTGCCCAACGTGATGGTCATCGGCGACACGACCGGCGGTGCGTCTGGCAATCCGGCCACGTACCCGCTCGGCAACGGCTGGCAGTTCACCGTGCCGCGCTGGCTCGAGTACGGTCCCGACAAGCGCGCCATCGAAGGACGCGGTGTTGCGCCAACGCTGGCCATCCCGTGGACGCCGGCTGCGTACGACAGCGAGCGCGATCCGCTGATCGACGCGGCGGTTGGGTTGTTAGGGGAGCGCAACGGAGTGTACCGGATCGCGCCGGCTATTGAGTCGCCGAGCGGAGCAGGGGGCCAGGCAGCGGCGCCCGCCTCGACCGCGACGCAGGGCCAGACGTCCGTGGGCACCGGCGGCCCACGTGGTGGCTGACCGCGGCCCATCGGCATCTGAGTCGGCGCCCAGCGCTCCAACAGACAGTGTGGCGACGGACAACGTCCCCGTCTGGGACGATGCCCGCTGGACCCCGCTCCCTGCACTGACGGGCGACACGACCGCCGGCACCTGCGTGATTGGGCTGGGCGGCTCGGGGCTGACGGCCATCGAGGAGTTGCTCGACCGCGGTGAAGATGTGGTGGGTGTAGACGCATACGATGTGGCGGCGGGTGCGGCCGGCCGGAACGGTGGCTTTCTGCTGGCCGGCGCCTACGACTTCTACCACGACGCAGTGCGCCTGCATGGACACGACCGTGCGCGTGCGATCTACGAGGCGACGCTGGGCGAGATACAGCGTATTGCCGAGGCGGCGCCGGGCACCGTGCGATTCACCGGCTCGCGGCGGCTGGCCGCGTCTGCCGCTGAGATCGAGGACTGCCGTGCGCAAATGGCGGCAATGCAGCGTGACGGCTTGGCGTGCGACTGGCGCGAGGATGCGGATGGTATCGGGCTCTATTTTCCGCAGGACGCAGCGTTCAATCCGCTGGCGCGTTGTCGCCTGCTGGCCACCAAGGCCGTTGCGCGTGGGGCTCGGCTTTTCGCTCGCACGCCGGTAACGGCACTGCACACCGGCATGGTGGAGACCACCACCGGCACCGTGCGTTGTCAGCGCATCATTGTGGCCGTGGACGGCCGGCTGGAGCAGCTGCTCCCTGAACTTGAAGGTCGGGTACGAACCGCGCGGTTGCAGATGCTCGCCACCGCGCCAACCACGGAGCGAACGATTCCATGTCCGATGTACTACCGCGAGGGGTACGAGTATTGGCAGCAGTTGTCCGACGGCTCCATCACCATCGGCGGGTTTCGCGATCGCGCGGGGGAGCGCGAATGGACGTTCGACGCGCGGCCGACGGAACCGGTGCAGGGGATGCTGGAGTCGTTCGTGCGCAGCCACCTCGGCGTCACGGCGCCCGTTACCCATCGCTGGGCGGCGTGTGCGGCGTTCTCGGACAACGGGTTGCCGGTGCTGGAGCGCGTGCGCGAGGGCGTCTGGGCGATCGGGGGGTACAGCGGGACGGGGAATGTGATTGGGGCGCTGTGTGGGCGGGCGGTGGTGGGGGCGGTGATGGACCAGGAGTACGCCGCGGTACGCGTACTCCTCGGGCCCCAGTGGGAGCTGAACCGGCCCGTGGCCGCGGGCGTTCGGCCTGAACCATCGTGTTGACCAATTTGGTCAGGCGGCCTAACTTTTAGAGTCTGCCTTCAGGAGCGGTCGATGTCCAAGCCCAAAGTCGTTCGCGAATCCGTCAGTCTCTACGACGCCAAGACGCACCTCTCCGCCTTGGTGGAGCGCGCGGCCGCCGGCGAGGAAATCGTGATCACCAAGTCCGGTCGTCCGCGCGCGCTGCTCGTGCCTTTCACCGACGCCAAGCCGGAGCGCACGTTCGGACACGGTAAGGGGCAGTGGCACATTGTCGGTGACATTAACGATCCGCTCCCCGACGACCTGCTGGACGAGTTCTACAAGCCCTTATGAGACTCTTGCTGGACACGAATGTCGTGATCTGGCTGGACGTCGGCGTGCGCGTGCCGGCCGACATCGTCTCGATGATTCGGACGGCAGACGAGGTCTACGTCAGCGCGGCCTCGGCGTGGGAAATCGCCATCGAGATCTCGCTCGGCAAGTTCACCACCACTCGGACGGTCGAGCAGGCGGCGCACGACTCCGGCTTCGTCGAGCTGCCAGTGCGCTTCCGGCACATGGCGCACGTGGCCTCGCTGCCGCTGCATCATCGCGACCCGTTCGATCGCCTGCTCATCGCGCAAGCGCTGGTGGAGTCGCTCACGATCGTCACGCACGATCCCCGGTTTTCCCGGTACGACGTGCCGATTCTGCGCGTGTGAGAACGGCAGCCACGGTGCGGACGTAGATTTCGGGTACTGGCAGGTTGATCCACGCGCCCTGTCATGCGACTCGCTTCTCCACCGCTAGCCCCGTCACGTTGACCGCAACACGGCCCGCTCCACAACCGTCCGATCATGCACAGGCGCACCAGTGTTTGCCGAGCGGACGCCCGGTGCTCGCGCGGGCCGCAGGGGCGCTGCTGGGGGCCATGCTGTTGGCGGCGACGGTCGCGATGCCATCGCGAGCGGATGCGCAGGGAAATCCTCCCACCAAAACGCAAACCAAACCGCAAACCAAACCCGCCACGCTCCCCAAGGGCGTCGAGCTCAAGCTCCCCGCGTCGGCCCGAATCCCCGACACGTTCGAAGAACTCTTCGCTTATCGCGATGCGCGCGCGACGGCAGCACTCGGCTATCTGCGTTGCATGGAATCGACCATCGCGGCGCTACGCGCGGGCAGTCTCGGCACGGCGGCGCGGGGGGCTTCCATCACCTGCGTGCAGCAAGGGCTGGAGTGGCGCGGGGTGCTGGGCGAACTGATCGACAGCGCACCCGGCATTCGAGTGCAGGTGCAGTACGCGCTCCGCGGCGATGGGATGGTGGTGCGTGACGCGATCGACACGGCCCTCGTGAGCGGCACCGCCCGTGCACTGTTGCGCGGTCTGTCCACGCCGTTGGCGCAGAGTGGCACCGCCGAGTTCGTACCGGTGCCGCTGCCGCAGGCAGGCTACGTGGAAGTGTGGTTGGTGCCGCTGCCGGGCAATCCGACGCGTGTGACCGTTGGCGGCGATTCGCTGATCCAGATGAGTCGCGATGGGGTACGTGAATTAGGGCACAGTCGCACCACGCCGGCGCTGCGGCAGTTCGCCATTGAGCCGACCACGGACTCTTACACGCTGCGCAGCACAGAAGAACGCGTGCCGCTGTTGAGCGAGCTCGTTGTGGCGCGCATGGCGCTGGGCCTCGTTCCCGAAGTGCGGGTGCGTACATACCAGTACGACTCTGTCATCACGCGCACGTCGTCCGGCTGGACGCACACGCGCCGCTGATGCGCGTCTCCGCTCCGACTCTACGTTTGGTGCTTATGGCCTCGCTTTTCGCATCCTTCTGGCGTCCGCGACAATCCGCGACGATGGACAACGCACTCGCGCCCTGTCCGTCCACGCCCAACTGCGTCTCCACCGAGGCAAGCGACGCGTCGCAGCGAGTGCCCACGGTCCCGTTCACCGATGCGGCCGACAGCGCGCAGGCGCGCGCGCGTGCCGCACTGCTTGAAGAACCTCGCACGAAAGTGATGGCTGAACGCGCGGGATATCTGCGCGCGGAAAGTCGCAGTCTGGTGTTCCGCTTTGTGGACGACGTGGAGATCGTGATCGATCCTGCCGCGCACGTCTTCCGCTTCCGTTCAGCGTCGCGCGTCGGTCGCAGTGATCTTGGCGTCAATCGTCGTCGCGTGGAGCGTATTGCCGAGCGACTGCAGCGCGCCAAGGCGCCGTGATGGCACGTACCTCTGACGTGCAGATTCGCCCGGCGGTTGCCGCCGATGTGCCCCTCATTCGCGAACTCATCGAAGGGTTGGCCACCTACGAAAAGCTGCGGCACGAGTGTCATGCCACCGATGCGCTGCTACACGAGGCGCTGTTCGGGGCACGGGCATACGCCGAGGTCGTGATCGCGGAGCGAGACGGTAGCGTGGCCGGATTTGCACTGTTCTTCCACAATTTCTCGACCTTCCTTGCGCGACCGGGGATCTACCTCGAAGATCTGTTCGTGCAGCCTGCGCAGCGCGGGCACGGCGTGGGGAAGGCGCTGCTGCGCCATCTGGCTTCGTTGGCAGTAACACGTGGCTGCGGTCGTTTGGAATGGTCCGTGCTGGACTGGAACGTGGACGCGATCGGTTTCTACGAAACGTTGGGTGCTCGCCCGCAGGATGAATGGACGGTCTATCGCGTCACGGGCGATGCCCTGACGCAGCTCGCAACCGAAGAGGCGTGACATGAGCAACGAGATTGGACGGACCACCACACGGCGTGATGTGCTTCGCCTGCTGGCCACCGGAGTCGGCGGGGGCGCGTTGATGCCGTCGCTGTTGGCCGCCTGCAGCAGCGCGTCGGATGCGAAAACGGGTGAGGCGTCGGCCGACAGCGCTACGGGTGCGACCGCCGGCCTCGATCGCATCGGCCTGCAGCTGTATTCAGTGCGCACCGCGTTGGAAAAGGACCTCGAAGGCACCATTGCGGCGATCGCTGCGGCCGGCGTGACCGAACTGGAGTTCGCCGGCTATTACGGTAAAGATGCGACCTGGTGGAAGAACACGCTTACGCAGCACGGGCTCACCGCGCCCGCGGTGCACATTCCGCTCCCCGCCACCGACGACGGATGGGATGCGCCGTTCGCGATGGCGAACGAGCTCGGTCACCAGTGGGCCATTATGCCGTTCCTCACGCCCGGGCAGCGCAAGACGCTCGATGACTGGAAGGGTATTGTCGCGCGGCTCAATGTCGCGGCGGAAAAGGCCAAGGCAGCCGGACTCAACTTCGCGTATCACAATCACGACTTCGAGTTCGCGACGGTCGACGGAACGACACCGTACGAGCTCATTACGTCGGGTACGGACGCCTCGTTAGTCAAGCTTGAGCTGGATCTGTACTGGACCGTGAAGGCCGGCAAGGACCCGCTCACGATCATGTCGTCCATGCCGGGACGCGTGACATGCGTGCACGTGAAGGACGCCGGCCCGCCGCCGGAACGCGCGATGCTGAACGTCGGCGAAGGCACGATCGATTTCAAGACGATCATTGCCACGGGGCGCACGATGGGGCTGGAGCACTGGTTCATGGAACACGACCGACCGGCCGATCCGATCGCCTTCGTGCGGGCCAGCGCAGCCGCGATGAAAAAACTGTAGTCCCTCCAGTAGCGCCCTCACCCTCCCGGTCCGTTCGCATGATCGTCCACAGTCCGCTGCCGCCCATCGACATTCCCGATGTGCCGCTCACCTCGTACGTCCTGTCACGCGCAGCGGAACTGCCGGACAAAGTCGCGATCGTGTGCGGTGTGTCCGGCCGTTCGTACACCTACGCCGCGCTGCGCGATCAGGTCATGCGCGTGGCGGCCGGACTGCATGCGCGAGGCGTGCGCAAGGGCGATGTGGTGGGGTTGGTCAGCCCGAACATCCCCGAGTTCGCGGTGGTGTTTCTTGCCATCACGCAGATCGGCGCGATCTGTTCCACCGTCAATCCGATCGCAACGGCCGAGGAAATCGGTGCGCAGTTCACCGACTCCGAAGCGGTCCTGCTGGTGACGATCGTGCAACTCGCGGAGAAGTGTCAAACAGCCGCGCGTCTCGCGACAACGGTGCGCGAGATTTTCGTCATTGGCGAGTGCGCGCTTGAAGGAATACAGCCATTTGCGGCGTTGTTGGCGCATGGCGACACGCCGCCGCATGTGCGCATCGATCCGATGCACGATGTCGCGGCACTCCCCTACTCCAGCGGCACGTCAGGAATTCCCAAGGGGGTCATGCTCACGCATCGCAATCTTGTTGCCAATCTGACGCAGATGTCCGTGGCACGTGCGACGCTGGAGACGGATGTGGTGGTCGGCGTGCTGCCGTTCTTTCACATCTATGGCATGATCGTCATCATGGGCGGCACGCTGCTCGCCGGCGGAACGATCGTGTCGTTGCCGCGCTTTGAGCTCGAGCCGTTCCTGCAGGTGCTCACCGATCACCGGGTGACCATCGCGTTCGTGGTGCCGCCGATCATCCTCGCACTCGCCAAGCATCCCGTCGTCGCAAAGTACGATCTCTCGTCGCTGCGCTGGGTCTCAAGCGGCGCGGCGCCACTGGGGCAGGAGCTATCACAGGCGTGCGCGGATCGACTGCACGTGCGCGTGTCCCAGGGATATGGCCTCACGGAAACGAGTCCCGTGACGCACTTCCACCCGGTGGATTCCGAGACCGTGGAGTACGCGTCGGTGGGGCCGCCGGTGGTGAACACGGAATGCCGGGTGGTCGATCCGGTGTCTGGCGAGGATGTCGCCAGGAATGAGCGCGGCGAACTGTGGATTCGCGGACCGCAGGTGATGAAGGGCTACTTCAACAAGCCCGAAGCGACGGCGATGTGCATGACGGACGATGGATGGTTCAAGACCGGCGACGTCGCCATCTGCGATGACAAGGGCTGGTTCGCCATTGTCGATCGCGTGAAGGAGCTGATCAAGTACAAGGGGCTGCAGGTAGCGCCGGCGGAACTGGAGGCGGTGCTGCTTGCACATCCGGACATCGCGGATGCGGCGGTCATTCCGGTACCAAACGATGAAGCGGGGGAGATTCCGAAGGCGTTCATTGTATCACGTACGCCGCTCACCGCCGAAAGCGTCATGGAGTTCGTCGCCTCGCGCGTCTCGCCGTACAAGAAAGTACGCGAGGTGGAATTCGTCGACGCGATCCCCAAGTCGCCGTCGGGAAAGATCTTGCGCCGGCTGCTTGTGGAGCAGGAGCGCGCGCGCGTCGCGGCGCGATGAGGCGACGCGTGACAGGGCGTCGCGTTGCGGTCGTGTTGCTGACGTTCCTTGTCGCTGTACCGTCGATGCTATCGGCGCAGCGCCGCTTTACACCCGCACAGCGATGCACCGTGCCGCAACGTGCGGCCGGCTGCCTGATCGTGCTCGGCTCCGGCATGCCCGTGCCCGATCCTGATCGTGCCGGCCCGGCATATGCCGTGGTGTACGGCGATCGCACCTTCTTGTTCGACGCGGGTGCTGGCGTAATGCGCCGTACCGCGGCGGCAGGGTTGCCCATCGATGGGGCCACGCGATTGTTGCTCACCCACCTGCACAGCGATCACACGCTCGGACTGCCCGACATCATGCTCACCACATGGGTGATGGGGCGCAAAACACCGTTGCAGATCGTGGGGCCGCCAGGGACGGCGCGTATGACCGATCTCATTCTGCAGACGTGGAGCGAGGACATCACGGTGCGCACCGACGGGTTGGAGCGTGGGCAGCGCGACGGGCAGCGCGTGGGTGTGAGCGAAACACGCGGCGGCGTGGTGTACGACAGCGCGGGCGTGCGCATTACGGCGGTGCGGGTGCCGCACGGCAACTGGGAGACGTCGCTGGCGTACGTGGTAACGCTACCCACCCGCACGTTGGCGTTCTCGGGCGATGCGAGTCCCTCACCGGCGTTCTTCGATGCGGCGCGCAACGCGGATGTGCTGGTGCACGAGGCCTACCCCGCAGTGCGGCTCAAGCCCGAAGACCGGCCCGGCGGCGAAGAGTGGCCGCGATATATGGAAGACTTCCACACCAGCGACGTGGAGATCGGGCGCATGGCCGCAGTGCGCGGCATCAAACGCGTCGTGCTCTCGCACGTGGTTTGGATGGGAGGTACACCCGCTGAACTCATCGCGGGTGTACGACGCGGTGGCTATCTCGGCCTCGTACACGTGGCCAAGGACCTCGACGTGTACTGATGCACCACCAGTGGTCGTGTGGCGGAGTACCCGCTACACGGCCCCAGTGGTGACCTGCGATTCCACGAACACCGGTGCCATGAGACCGCGCAGTGACCGGCCGTGCGGATCCTGCGTGGCCCGCACCTTGTTCACCAATTCGAGAGCCGTTTCGGTGCAGGGAGGCAGTTCGCGATCGGATGTTCCGAGCGGCGTTACGCGACTGCCCCACTTTACGAGCAGCGAGCAGTAGGTGAGACCACCGCCGAACGCCGGCATGAGAATGGTGGCGCCGGGCGTCACCCGTCCCGTCTCGAGTGCCTCCACCAGCGCGACCGGCACCGTCGCCGCGCTCATATTGCCGTACTTCTGCACGGTGACAATCACCTTGTCCATCGGGATCTGGGCGTACTTGGCCACAGACTCGATGATGCGCAGGTTCGCTTGGTGCGGCACTACGAGATCGACCTGCTCCGCAGTGATGCCGTGATCGCGCATCACGCGAACGGAGGCGTCGGCCATGGCATGCACGGCGCGCTTGAAGATGACCTGCCCGTCAAAATCCCAGAGCGTGTCGCCGAAGTTCACGTCCTTGCCGGCATAGGTACAGCCGAAACCGCGAACACGTAAACTCTGCCGCGCCTCCGCATCGCAGCCGAGCACACTGCCAAGCATGCCCTCTTCGTTGTCGCTGGCCTGCAGCACGACCGCCGCGGCGCCGTCGCCAAACAAGACGGCCACGTTGCGATTACTCCAGTCCATGTAGCGGCTGATCAACTCCACGCCGATAACGATCGCGTTACGCACCATGCCCGTGCGGATCATGGCGGTGGCGGTCGCGAGCCCATAGCAAAAGCTTGTACACGCGGTGTTCAGATCGATCGCTGCAGCTTTGGTTGCACCGAGTGCGATCTGCACGCCCGAGGCACTGTTGGGCACGAGTTCGTCATTGCTCACGCCGCCGTAGATGATGAGGTCGACGTCGGCTGCATCCAGTCCGGCACAGGCCAACGCACGGGCGGAGGCAACGGCGGAGAGGTCGATGGCGCTGACGTGCGAAATGCGCCGCTCGCGCATGCCGGTGCGCGACGTGATCCACTCGTCGGAGGTCTCGAGGAAGGTGGAGAGGTCGTCGTTGGTGAGGACGGCCGGGGGCATACAGGCGCCCCATCCGGTGATCGCGGCGTAGGTCATGCGGGCTGGTCGGTAGGAGGGACCAACAGTATGTCACACCGCGACAGAGTTGACGAGTGTTTCAGTGTCGGTCCGACGCTGGCTCTGCGCCGGTTCGGTGTGCAATTTCCCCCACATGTCCTTCGACCTCGCCACGCGATTCCTCGAACGATCGCGTCACTATCTCGGCATCGAGTATCCAGCCAAGATCCGGCTCGCGCTGCAGGCCATGCCGCCCGGGCAGCTCTGGTGGCGCGCCAATGCGTCATCGAACAGTGCGGGCAATCTCGTGCTGCATTTGGCGGGCAATGTGCGCCAGTGGATTGTGAGCGGCGTGGGTGGTGCGCCCGACGTCCGCGCGCGCGATGCGGAGTTTGCCACACGCGACGGCGCGCCGTTGCCTGCACTGCTGGCCTTGCTGGACGCGGCGTGCACTGAGGCAACGGCTGTACTGCGTGGGCTCGACGCCTCGTCGCTCGCCGAATCCCGCATGATCCAGGGACGCGAGACGACCGTCTTCTCAGCCGTCTACCACGTGGTCGAGCATTTCGCCGGCCACACCGGACAAATCATTCTGTTGGCCAAGTCGTTTGCACCCGATGCTGTTCGCTTTTATGACGACGGCGGTGGGTTGGCGAAGCCCCTGTTCATGCCGCACGGCGCGACCGACGTGGAGTAGACTGTACACTTATCTGACCGCGTCCGTTCTCGCGCGGTACATTTCCCGCCGATCTTCGACGCTCCCACCACCGCCCCTCCCATGACATCCTCCCGACTCGGCGTAGGCTTCATCGGCTCCGGCTTCAACGCGCGCTTCCACATGCTTGGCTGGAAGGGCGTGCGCGATGCGGATATTCTCGGCGTCTGGAGCCCCAACGCGAAAAACGCAGCCTCGGCTGCCAAGTACGCGCGTGAACTCGATGTCGGCGAATGCAAGCCGTATAAGAGCATCACCGACATGGTGGCCGACCCGGCCATCGACGCGCTCTGGCTCAACGGTCCGAATCATGCGCGCATCGAAAACGTCGAGGAAATCTGCGACGCGGTCATGTCGGGCAAAGGGACGCTCAAGGGCATCGCCTGCGAGAAGCCGCTTGGTCGCGGTGTCGCGGAAGCGGCGTACGTGCTCAAGCTGGTCGAGAAGGCCGGTATCATGCACGGCTATCTCGAAAACCAGTATTTCTGCCCGCAGGTGACCACCGGGCACAACTTGATGTGGAAGCGCGGGGCTGCGGCTACCGGTCGTCCGTATCTCGCGCGCGCCGCAGAGGAGCACAGCGGTCCGCACATGCCGTGGTTCTGGAACGGCGCCAATCAGGGCGGTGGTGTGTTGAGCGACATGATGTGTCACTCGCTGCTGGTGTGCCGCCAGTTGCTCACGCCCCCGGGCGAATCGTTGCGCTCTCTCAAGGTTAAGCGCATTACGGGTCACATCGCGTCGCTCAAGTGGTCACGTAAGGACTACGCGGCGCAGCTCAAGAAGACGATGGGCGTGGACTATCTCAAGACACCGTCCGAAGACTACGCCAGCGTGAACGTGGAGTTCGAAACGCCGGACGGTCGCATCGCGATCGGTGAAGCGACCACGAGCTGGAGCTTCATCGGACCCGGCCTGCGACTGAGCGCGGAATTGCTCGGCCCCGAATACTCGATGAAGTGGAACTCGCTGGAGTCGGGACTCGACCTGTTCTTCTCGCGTGAAGTGAAGGGCAAGGCGGGCGAAGACTTGGTCGAGAAGCAGAACGCCGAAGTTGGGCAGATGCCGGTGATCGCCAGCGAAGCGGTGGCCTACGGATACGAAGCCGAAGACCGCCATTTCGTGCGTGCGTTTTTGGGCAAGGAGAAGCCGGCGCTCACGTGGCACGACGGACTCGATGTCGTGGAGATGCTGATGGCGGCATACATGAGCGCCGAGAGCGAGAAGACGGTGCAGTTCCCGCCCAAGGGGCTCGGCAAGTTCCTGCCGGCGGTGGCGCAGGGGACGTGGAAGCCGCGGTAGGGGACGCTCGACCTTACTTGAGCGTGGGCTGCACCGTTCTCCGGCGGTAGTTCACATCCTTTGCCTGCAGTCGCAACTCGTGCGTGTCCAGCCGCGACAGAAAGTCGGCGAAATTCCGTCGCGGCTGTGGGCTCCAGAGCACTTCTGACAACGCGGAGAGTCTCGGGAAGGCCATGTACTCCAGCTCCTTGGGCGTGTTGATGTACTCCGTCCAGAGCTGCGCCTGCGCGCCGAGCACGTGCTTCCCTTCGGCGTGAGTGAGCTCGGTGGGAATGGGCTCGAACGAATAGACCTTCTCCAGCGGCGTGAAGCCACCGATCGCCAGTGGCTCGCTTTGCTTGTCGAGCGACTGGTAGTGATCGAAATACGTATGGCTGCCCGGCGCCATGATCACGTCGTGACCGGCTTTGGCTGCGGCGATACCGCCATTTTCACCGCGCCACGACATCACGGTCGCGTTCTCAGCCAGTCCGCCTTCAAGAATCTCATCCCAGCCGATCAGCCGGCGCCCGCGCGCAGTGAGAAACGTATCCATCTGGCGGATGAACCAGCTCTGCAGCTCGTGCTCGTCCTTCAGGCCAAGCTGTCTGATGCGCGCCTGGATCTGCGCGCTGGCCTTCCATTGCGACTTGCCCGCTTCGTCACCGCCGATGTGAATGTACGGACCGGGAAACAACGTGAGCACTTCGCCAAGTACGTTCTGCATGAACGCGACCGTGCTGTCGTCCGCGTTCAGTATGAAATCGCTGGTCCCCCACACGCCGTGCACGTTCACGGTGGTATCCGTGCGCACCCCGAGTTGTGGATACGCCGCGATCGCCGCCTGTACGTGCCCCGGCATTTCGATCTCGGGCACAACCGTGATGTGGCGCGCGGCCGCGTACGCGACTACTTCGCGCACATCGTCCTGCGTGTAGTAGCCGCAGTGCTTCTTACCGTCGAACTTGCGCTTGAGCGGATCGGCCACGTACGGGCCGACCAGCGTGGAATCGCGGCACGAGGCGACCGACGTGAGGCGCGGATACTGGAGAATCTCGATCCGCCATCCTTGATCTTCGGTAAGGTGCCAGTGAAACCGGTTGAGTTTGTGCAGCGCGAGCAGGTCGATGTACTTCTTGACGAATTCCTTCGGCATGAAGTGGCGGCCGACATCGAGATGCGCGCCGCGCCAACGGAAACGTGGCGCGTCCTCGACGTGCACTGCGGGCACCGCCCAGACGACATTCTGTACGGGGGCTTCGCGCAGAATGTCGGGCGGCAGCAACTGCCGCACCGTCTGCAGCGCGTAGAACGCGCCGGCAGGCTGCGCGGCGCGCACGACGATCGCTGTTGGCGTGACATCGAGGCGGTAGGCCTCGTCGCCAAGTGTGCGATCCCTCAGCAAGCGAATACCCGTTGTGCCGCCGGGGCCAACGCGCACGCGCAGCTCCAATCCGGTGGGCTCGGCGATGCTCCGCACAAACCGGCGCGCCACATCAGCGAAGTGCGGATCTGCGTGCACCACGGTGCTTGACCGCAGCGTGAAGCGGCCGCTTTTGGGCGCGAGCACGGCGGGGAGCGGAATAACGGCATACGATGGCATCGCTCCCTGCGGCACGCCCGCTGATACGGAGCGTGCGGGAGCGTCTTGCGCGCGAAGCGGCGCTGCCGCGGTAAACTCCAAGCACACCAGCGAGCCGCATACCAGCGCGTTCCTCAACGACGCCCCGCGCCGCGACGCCGCGCGCCGCGCGACCCACGCATGCCTCACAGCGCAGTAAGCGCGAGCAGCATTTCCCGCACGACCACAGGATCGGTGGCGTTGGCGTGCACCTCACGTACGCCCGACCGTGCCACCACATCGCGCACGTTGTGTGCGCGGACGCCGCCGCCGGCCAGAATCGTCATGCGATCGCCCGCCTGCTGCTGCAGTTGCTGCAGGCGAGCCGCGCCGTCGAGTGCAGACGCTGCCTGTCCCGCCGTGAGCACATAGTCGACGCCGAGTGCGAGCAACGCATCGAGCGCCACTTCCGCATCGGGGGTGCGGTCGAACGCGCGGTGGAACGTGACCTTCATCGGACGGGCGAGCTGAATGAGCTCGGCCATGCGCGAGACGTCCACCGTGCCGTCACTGTGGAGCACGCCTGTCACCACGCCGTCGACGCCAAGCGCACGGGCCGAGACGATATCGTTCTTCATCACGTCGAGATCGTCGGTGCTGTAGACGAAGTCGCCGTCGTGCGGACGGATCATGACGTGCAACGGCACATACAACTCGTCGCGGCAGCGGGCGATCAGTCCAAGCGACGGAGTGGTACCGCCCGCGCCCGCGCCACACAGTTCGACGCGGCCGGCGCCGATCTCCTGCGCCTCACGAGCGGACAAGATCGAGTTGCAGCAGGCTTCAACCAGCGGAATCGTCATTGTCAGTGTCATGGCGCCTTGCTCAGTGTGCGGTGGCCACGGTTCCGGTCCCCGGTGCGGGACGGAACGCCAGCAGGAATACGACGAAGACGGCCACCGCACCCATCGCCGGCACGACCCACACCGACGTCCAGTCATGCGAAGCCGCACCACCCACCTGCGTCGTCACATAGCGATCGACCACGCTGCCCGATACGGCCGCGCCCACGAAATAGCCCACGCCGTTCGTGACGAGATTGAGGAATCCCTGTGCCGCGGCGCGCACCTTGGGGCCGGCGATTTCGTCGGTGTAGATCTGCCCCGCGACGAAGAAGAAGTCGTAGCAGACGCCATGCAGCAGAATACCGGCGTAGATCAGCCACATGCCGCCGCCCGCGTCGCCGCGGCTGAAGGCGAAGTAGCGGACCGCCCACGCCAGCATGCCCACGAGCATGATCCACTTGATGCCGAGCTTCCGCAGCGCGAAGGGGAGCAGCAGCATGAAGAAGATCTCGCTTCCCTGACCAAACGACATGATACCGGCGGCGTTCTCCACACCGATTTCATTCATGAACGGATTGGCGAACGCGTAGTAGAACTGCAGTGGAATGCAGAGCAGGAACGAGCCGAGCACGAAGACGGCGAAGTCCGGGCGCTTGAGCAGTTGCAGCGCATCCAGGCCGAGTGCATCGCGCGCACTGAACGGCGCGCCGGCGGCTGTCGGCGGCGTGTGCGGCAGCATCAACGAAAAGAGCCCCAGCAGCACCGAACCGGCCGCCGAGATTTGCATGGGAATCGCGAGCTTGTCCGCTTTGAGCACAAAACCAACCAGTACTCCCGACGCGACAATCCAGCCGATCGTACCGAAGACCCGAATCATGGGGAAGTCGCGCGCGGAATCCTTCACGTTGTGCAGCGAGATGGAATTCGTCAGCGACAGCGTAGGCATATAGCAGAACGCATACGCCAGCAACAGCGGATAGAATGCGCTGAATTCCGTCTGCAGGGACATCATGTACATGAGCACTGCACCCAGCAGATGCAGCACGGCCAGCAGCTTCTCGCTGGCAAAGAATCGGTCGGCCACAATGCCCATGAAGAAAGGCGACACGATCGCCGCAATGGCGGTCGCACCGTACGCGCTGCCGATCTGTGTGCCGCTGAAGCCGAGGGTCTGCCCGAGATACGTGCCCATGGTGACGAACCACGAGCCCCAGACGAAGTACTGCAGAAACATCATCACGGACAGCCGACCCTTCGTTCCCATCACGCAAGCTCCCGAATGCGAGTGTAGCGATACCCGAGGCGATCACCCCGCTCCCGCCGGCCGATCGAGCCGCCCGTCTTGACCCATGATGCCGCTGCGCCGAACGCTTCGCCACCGGGCGTTGGCGCGGCGGCCGGCAGGAGCGGCAACGGCAGGGCTGCACTACGCCACCCGAGAAACGCGCAGCAGGTCAAGCGGGTGGACATTCGACACTCCGGAGAGAACCAGCGGGAGGGAGGCGGGCGCGGGTATGCTACGACGCGTTCCGCCCGTGCGAAAGGCGCGCACGGCAGCTCCGTCGCTAGTTCCGGTCTCTGGTCGGCCCGTCCGTGGCAGAAATGTGACCGGTATGGCATGGGATGTGCTCCTGCGGAAGTGCCGGGCGACACGGACAGGTACTCGCATCGCCGCGGGCAGGGGTCGCTCGTTTTCCAGTACGACGGACCTACTAACGGAGCACAGAATGGGTCTGCTATGGATGGCGATCGTCGGGCTGCTGACGGGCGCGCTGGCCAAGGCAATCAGGCCGGGACGCGACCCTGGCGGACTCATCATCACGATGCTGCTCGGACTGAGCGGCGCGCTGGTCGGCACCTTGGTCGGACGGGCCCTCGGCTGGTACCGAACTGGTGAATCGGCGGGGCTTCTGCTGGCGATCGCCGGTGCCGTGCTGTTGCTCGCCATATATCGCTCGGTGCGCGACGTGAGACGGCATCGGTAAGCGGCATCGGTAGGCGGCTTGGTAGGCGGCATTGGTAGGCACCGCGCGCACGGTCGGGCGTGGTGGCGGACGGTGACGCGGGGTTGTTGCTTTCGTGCGCGGTCCCATACGCCACCGATCCTCTGGAGTGCTGCTCATGTCCGTCGCCGTGTCCGAGTCGTCGCCTGACGCTTCCCGCTATCCCATTGGGAAATTCGACCGTCGCGTCAGCTATAGCGCGGAAGAGCGCGCCGCGTCCATTGCACGCATTGCCGCACTCCCCGCCGCGCTGGCGGCGGCGCTCAGTGGCCTCAGTGACGCGCAATTCGACCTGCCCTATCGCGACGGCGGCTGGACTGTGCGCCAGCTGGTGCACCATGTCGCCGATAGTCACGCCAACGCGTTCATCCGGCTCAAGTTGGCGCTCACGGAGCAGGATCCCCCGATCAAAGCGTACGATCAGGATGCGTGGGTGGAGCTGGCCGACGTGCGCGACGTGTCACCGATGGTCTCCGTGGCCATGACTGCCGCCATTCACGAGCGTTTCGCGGCCGTGCTGCGCGCCATGCCGCCCGACGACTTTGCCCGCGGGATGCTCCACTCGGAGAACGGACGCATGAGCATCGATACCCTCGTGGCGCTCTACGCCTGGCATGGCGACCATCACGTGGCGCATATCCGGGCGTTGCGCGCGCGGCTGGCCTGAGCGCCGCCGCCCGTGCGAAAGGAACCGGCTACGGCCGCCCCTCGATGATGCGCGCCGCTTCGCCGACGATCGCCACGTTTGGTGTGCCGGGCACGCCGAAGAGCGAATAGAGAATGCGTGTGGTGGGGACGGTGAGGGTACGCCACTCATTGCCGTCGTAGCGCAGAACCGTGCCACTATCGCCCGCAGCGTAGATCTCCGTCGGGCTGCGTCCCCAAATCGTGCGCATGACGCGTTTGGTGGGCAGCAACTGCGTCTGCCAACTCACGCCGTCGAAGCGCACGATCGTTCCGGAATCACCGCCGATGTACACGTCGTTCGCGCCGGTGCCCCACACCGCGCGCAGGCGCAGGCTGTTGCGCACCGGCACCGGTACGCCGCTCCATCGCCCGCCGTCGTAGCGTAGCACCACCCCCGAGTCGCCGACCACGTACACATTGGCCGGATCGCTGCCCCAGACGGCGCGCAGAAACTGCGAGGTGCCGCTGGCCTGCGGCGTCCAGCCACTGCCGCTGGTCTGCAGAATGGTCCCGCGCTCGCCGACGGCCACGTACTGCCCCGGCCCGCCACTCCAGACGGCGCGTAGCAGACTGTTGGTGGGTGAGGGGTCACGCGTCCACCTGGTGCCGTTGTAGCGCAGCACAGAGCCCGTATCGCCCACCGCCACGATATCCGACGCACTGCTGCCGCTGATGCCGTACAGGTCGTTCACCCCGGGCACGACGGCCGGGTCCCAACCGCTCGCGCCGCGCTGAAAAACCGCGCCCCCCAATCCCACGGCGAAGAGCGGTCCGCCGGCGGCGCCGTACACCGAGAGGAGTGCCGGATCGGAGATTTCGGTCGTGGCCGTGGCCGCCGCACCACTGCCGCGCACCGTCACCACGGTCCCCCACCAGCCGGCCAGCCGCAGCGAGCCATCACCACGCCGGGTGATCGCACGGAGGTTCTGCCCGGTGCCGATGGTCAGGGCGTTCCACGCCGCGCCGTCGAAGTGCCAGACCGTGCCCGTGTTGCCGACCGCGTACACGTCGTTGAACGTGCGCCCCGTCAACGCGAAGAGGTTGGCGCGACCGGGCGTGGACATCGTGGTCCAGTTGAAGCCATCGAAACGCACGACCACACCGCCGGCGCCCACGGCGAACACGTTACCCACGCTCGTGCCCCAGACGTCGAAGAACGGGGTGGAAGACGGCACCGTCATGCGCCGCCAGGTCGTCCCGTCGAAACGCAGAATGACGCCGTTGTTGCCGACGGCGAACAAGTTGGTGCTGTTCGGTCCCCAGATGCCCCACAGGTCGTCGCTCACGGTGGACGCCATCTGAGACCAGCGCGCACCGTCCCATTGCATGATGGTACCGCGGTCGCCGATGGCGTACACCTCGTCCACCGAGAGCCCCCACACTTCGAGCAAGGCAGCCGTGGTATTGCTCTCGACCGGTCGGAAGGTGTTCCCGTCGCCACGCAGGATCAGTCCGCCCGTTCCCACGATCCAGATGTCGGTGGGCGACGTGCCCCAGACGCCGGTGAGCGTTTCGGTCGTGCCAAGATCGAGACGCTCCCACGGTCCGTCGGCGCGTGAACGCAGCAGGATACCGTTTTGTGCAGCGCCGTACGTGGTACCGTTGCCGTCATCCCAGATGCCCAGCAGCGTGGCGTCGGTGAGACCCGGTCGGGTCACGCTCCACTGCTGCACGCCCGGAGCGTTCGGCGTCACGGTGACCTGCACCAGCGCGCTGAGTGGGCCGCTGGTGCCCTCGGTGCTGGCCGTTATGCGCGCGACTCCGGGGGAGATACCGCGAATGAGCCCCGAGGCGTCGACGGTGGCGACGGCGGGGGCGTCGGTGCGCCAGATGATCGTCACGCCGGAGACGAGCACGCCGCTGCTGTCGCGGGCTTCGACAGCGACCCGGCGATCCTGCCCGGATTGCACGAAGACCGACGCAGGCACCGCAGCCAAGCTGGACACACGCGTCGGCGGCACGACCGGACCTGGGTCGATGGGCGTGCGCTTGTCGCATCCCGGGAGAGCGGGCAACGCTACAGCGCAGAGGAGGGCGAGCAGAACACGGCGTGTGCGCATTCGATAGAGGCTAGCGACGCGACTCAAGACGGCGCAACGGGCATCCCGCGCGCTGCGCCGGTGCAGCGCGCGGCCGTGGTGTCCCCGTGCGCTGACGCCGTAGCTTTCCGGTGCAACGCAGCGCGTGCGTCTCTCCATTCCCCGGCCCGGCCGCCATGTCCGTTCGTTCGATGGTTCCCTCCGCACTGTTCGCCGCCTGTGCGCTGTCACTCGCGGGAAGTGCCGCCCGCGCCCAACGCGCCGCGCGACCGGCTGCCGGTGCCGCGCCGCCGGCGACGGCGGAGATCTTTCTCGTCCCGCTCAGCGCCGCCGGACCGATGCTCAAGGCGGGCGCCCCGGCCAACGTCACGCGCCGCGACGGCTACGACAATCAACCGTCGTTCGCGCCGGACTCACGCTCGGTGCTGTTCACCTCCAACCGTGGGGACGGCCAGAGCGACATCTATCGCTACGACCTGAGCACGGGGCTCGTGCTGCCGCCGCGCAAAACCGTGGTGGAGAGCGAGTATTCGGCCATGACCACGCGTGATGGCAAGGCCATGACGGTCATTCGTGTCGAAGCCGACTCCACGCAACGTCTCTGGCGCATCCCGTTCGACGACGCGGCGCCGTCGGTGATGTTCCCAGATATCAAGCCGGTCGGCTACTTCGCGCAGGCTGATGATTCCACGTGGGCGCTGTTCGTGCTCGGCTCGCCCGCCACGTTGCAAGTCGCGCGCACCGGGCGCGCCGGCGGCGAGATCGTGGCGCGCAATATCGGCCGGTCGCTGCACCGCATTCCCGGCACGGCACGCGTGAGCTACGTGCAAAAAGGAACCGGCGCGTGGTACATCATGTCACTCGATCCGGCCACCAATCGCATCGACACGCTCACACGCACGCTCGAGCGCAGCGAAGACATGGCGTGGCGCGACAGCACCACCATCGTGGCGGGGCAGGGGAGCAAGCTGTTCACGTGGCGCCGCGGGGAGACCGCGTGGACACAGATCGCCGACTATGCCTACGCGAATATCAGTGGCATCACGCGCGTGGCCGTCAGTCCGAACGGCGCGTGGCTGGCACTCGTTGGCGATCTGGCGCCGCGCACGCCGACCTCCGCGCGCACGGTCGTCACGGACAAGATCGACGTGGCCTCGGTCAAACGCGGTATCGAAACGCTGGCGGCCGACTCCATGGAGGGGCGAGCCACGGGCACGGCGGGTGGCGCACGTGCGGCCAAGTGGATCGCCGAGCAGTACAAGGCGGCGGGGCTGCTGCCGGCCGGCGATTCGGGAACGTTCTATCAGCACATCCCGCTGCAGCTGCAGGCGGCGCAGGCGATTCCCGGGGCACCCGCCGGAGCGCCGGTGCGGGCGCGTCCGCGCCCGGTCGCCTCGTGGGCGGCGTGGGATTCGCTGCCCGCTGAACAACGTGTGCGGTCGGCGAACATTGCCGGCATGATCCGCGGCAGCGATCCCGTGTTGCGCGATGAAGTCGTGTTGGTCACCGCGCACTACGATCACATCGGTATCGGCCGTGCGATCGATGGTGACTCGATCAACAACGGTGCCGACGACGACGCGTCGGGAAACATTGCGCTGATCGAAATGGCGAAAGCATTGCGCAACGGTCCGCGTCCGAAGCGCACCATCTTGTTCATCGCCATCACCGGTGAGGAGATGGGAGGACTGGGCACCAACTGGTACCTGCGCAATCCATTGCTGCCGCTGGCCAGCACGGTGGTCGATCTCAACGTGGAAATGATCGCCCACGCCGATTCCATCGCCGGCGGGTTCGGCAAGGCGTGGCTGACGGGCTACGAGCGCTCCACCATGGGCGATCTGCTGGCAGACAACGGTATTCCACTCACGCCGGACATGCGCATCGGGCAGAACTTCTTCACGCGCAGCGACAACGCGGCGTTCGCGCGCATCGGCATTCCGGCGCACACGATTTCGTCGTACAACCTCGTCACGCCGTATCATCACCCCAAGGACGAAGCGAGCGGCGTGAATGTCGCGCACATGGCGCAGGTGATCTCGGCGACTGCAAAAGCGCTGCGTCTGCTGGCCGATGGACTCAAGCCCGAGTGGCATCCCGGCGGTCGGCCGGAAGCGCCGGCGGCCAGGGTGCCGAGGTAGGCAGCTCGCGCTGGCGTTCGAACGAAACAAAAACGGGGGGCGCGACTGGATGTCGCGCCCCCCCGTTTCGTCAGTACGCGCTCGTTAGTAGGAGCGACCCTGCATCACGGACACCGCGCGAGTCCAGCCACCGGACACCGTTCCGCATCACGCGCCGGCGCACCGGACTGTCCGCCGGGGCCACCGAACGTGTAGAGCGGCAACTGAAGCGTCGCCAACTCACGGCCCGGAATCGGCAGCTGTACCGGCGTGTTTTCCGGCAGCGTCTGCCAACCGCGCGCATCGAGAAACGCAATCACGCCGTTCGCGCCAAGCCCTTCGATACCTTTTTCGTAGCGCAGCGCGTCCCAGAGACTGCCGCAGTCGCCGTTCTCCTTGCGCGGGACACATCCGGCTTCGTTTGGCGGACCGTCCAGCGTCACCGGCGGCAACTGCCCGTTGGCGACGCGGGACTTGTTGATCAGAGGCACCGCCTCGGCCGGTCGCCCAAGCCGAATGAGCGCCTCGGCCTTGAGCAGATCCATTTCCGCCACCGTCATCGCGACCTGCGGACCCGTCTGCCACGTAAGATCGACGCCGTTCCGCCGATAGAAGTAGTGTGACCAGCGGTACGAACCGCGGTCTGCCGCGAAGATGTTGTTGAGGTTGTAGCCGACGTAACTGCCCGGTGACGCCGGGCCTGTGGCACCCTGAATGCGACGATCCTTGGTGCGCAGCTGAAAGGGTTGACGACTGTCGTTGGGCGTGGCCACCCAATTACGCCAGCCGTTCGTCGAGTCGGCGGGTCCGATGAGCCAATAGCTCGGACGACCAAAGTCGGACGGACGCCCCGCCGTACGCAGGCGTGCCACCAACCGCTTCCAGTCATCCCACAGAATGTCCGGCTGCGCGATCGGTGCGTAGTCCTGCGTGATGCCCGCATCGACCCGGCGAATGACTTCCGTCCAATTCACCGCAGCGCGTTCGGCACGCGATCGTGCCGTGTACACGAGCACGCGTGCCGCGTACGAATTCGCGAATCGCACGAACTGGTCGCGGTTCATGCTCTGGAAGAGCCAACCGTCCGGCGGAAAGGTCATGCTCGCGTTCGCGCCCGCAATCGCGATCGCCGAATCGAGTTGGCGCACCGCGTAGCTGGAAATCTCTTTGTACTCGGTGAACTGTGGCGTTTTCACCGTGTCGAGTTTCGTGTTCTCGTCGATGATCGGCCCTTTATCAAAGTAGAACGCGATGTGCCCGTACGAGAGTCCCTGCATCAGCTTGCCCATCGCCTTGGAACGCGCGGTGCGCGCGGCGTTTTCGATGACCAAGCCGCGGTTGATCGCCGAGACCACATCGTTGACCGACGACACGGTACGGTACAACTGATACCACGGCTGTTCATTGACCAGCCGCCGGACGTTGACCGGACTGTTGTTCCAACTTTGCCGCGGCTCGGATGACAGCTCGAGCTGACCGAAGTCCGCGAACCCGGACGTGACTTCGCGCGCCATCGTGCTGAACGCCCACGAGGGATAGTCGTCGTGGCCTGCCACGGGCCACCACGTGCGGAACGACGTGGCAACAAATGTTTCGGTGGTGAGCGGTTGAGACGTTGCCCGTGCAGCGTCCGGCCGGTTGGGATTCACCACGTTGAGGTCCTGACAGGAGGCAGCCACGAGGGCCAACCCCACTGGCAAGGCGTACTTGCGAATCTGTATCGTCATGTGAGAGTGGCTCGCCGGTCAGAAGATGAGTTCGACGCTACCCGTCAGCGTGCGATATCGTGGGTAGTCAAAGCTGTCGAATCGATTGAGCACGGTGCCCACTTCTGGGTCGTAGCCCTTGTAGCTGGTGAACGTGAGCAGGTTGCGACCGATGAGCGACAGCGACGCCTGATTCGCACCAAGTCGCGCGAGTGCCGCGTTGAAGCTGCGCGGCAAGCGGTACTTCAACGACAGTTCGCGCAGCTTCACGAAGCTCGCGTCTTCGACGAACCGATCGGTCGGGCTGTTGGCTGCGTACAGCGCCACATAGTAGTCCGTGGGCTTCTTGAGCTCCTGCGGCTTGCCCGCCTGGTCCACATCGGTGTGGCGACCATACTGATACATGCGCTGGCGCGTCTGGTTGTACACGTTGCCGCCCTTTTGCGCATCCCACAGCATGAACAGCTGCACACCGCCCCACCCGATGGTGTTGGAGACACCGAAACGGAAATCAGGGTTACCGTCACCAATGCTTGTAACGGCCGCGTTACCGACCGAGTCGACTGCGGTGATCGGCTGCCCCCAGCGGTACACACCATTGCCGATGGTTGCGCTGGTGCCCCAGAGACGCTTGGTCTGGCCATCGGTGAAGGTGTTGCCTGGTCCAACCCATACCAGCATCCCTTCGTCGTTCACCTGAAACTCGTTCGCTCGGCTGCCCACGTTCGCGGGCAACTGGCTGGGACTCCGCATGAAACTGAACCCGTACATGTTGCCGAGCGTTTCACCGACGCAGCGGAAGGCGATGGTGTTGGTCGTGAAGCACGAGCGGTTGAACTCGGTGATCTTGTTGCGATTCCGATCCGCAACGAGCCCCGCACGCCACGTGAAGTTGGGCTTGCGTACGAGTTGCGCTTCGAATGTGCCTTCCCACGAGTTGCCGGTCACGGTGCCGGCGTTCTGCCACTGGTTCGCGTAGCCGAAGTATCCCGCCAGCGGGATCAGGATGAGCTGCTCGGTGGTGACCTGACGCGCGCGCGAGAGCTGCACCGAATACCGATTCTTGATGATGGCGTCGATGCCGAACTCTGTTTCCTTCGAGTACTCGGGCTTCAAGAAGCGGTTGCCCAGATTCTGCTTCACGAGGCCGCCGCCTTCCACGAAGTTGAACGTCTCGTACTGATCGTTGAAGTCGGGACGTCCTCCGGCAGTGCCCTGCGACGCGCGCACCTTGAACTCGCTGAACAGCGACTTCATTGGGAACCAGTTTTCTTCGGAGAGACGGTAAGCCCCGCTCACGCGGTAGTACCAGTTTTCCTGCTCTTCCGGGCCGAACAGCGAGCTGCCGTCGCGTCGCATCAATCCATCCAGGATGATCTTGCCGAGATAGTCGGCCGCACCGCTCACAAAGAACGAGTTCGTCTTGATCGTCTCGCCTGTGGACGAGATGAAGCGAACGGTCGCGTTGTTGAGGCTGTTCACGCCGGGCGTCGCGAAGATCTGACCATTCGCCGTCACCAGATCGTTGGTCTCGCGCTCCATGAGGCCGCGTACTGTGCTGCGCAGGGTGAAGTTCCCCAGGCGCTTGAGCAGGTTGGCCGAAAGCGACGCATTCAATGCGTTGGTGGTGCCGTTGAAACGCGAAAGCTCACCCGGTCCACCGTTGCCGAAGCCTTCCGTCTTGACACCCTGATCGAGGAAGAAATCGTTGGAGCGATCAGAGCGGTCATAGCTCAGGTTTCCATCGACCGTGAGCCACGACAGCGGTGTGTACCGGCTTTCGAGACTCCCCTGCAACCGGGCACGATTCCGGTTGTTCCGCTCGGTCGAGAGTACGTACAGCGGGTTCTCCTCTCGTCCTTCAAAATCGGGCTGAAAGATGTACGGCGTGCCGTCCGGATCCGGCTGTCGAAGGTTCACGTCCGGCGCCTGATTGATCAGGTCGAAGAAGGTGTCGCCGTAGAGGTTCTGTCGCTTGGAGCGGCTGTAGTACGTGCTCACGCCAAACTGCAGGTCGCTGCGCGGCCGATGATCGAGGTTCAGGCGGAAGTCGTTCTGGTCGTAACGTCCGCTGTTGAGCACCACGCCGTCTTCACGTGAGTTGACGTACGAGAAGAGCCAATTGGTCTTGCCGCCGTTCTGCGCGATGTTGAGCGAGTTGCGGGCAAAATTTCCCGGATCGAAGAACTCGTCCACCTGATTGAAAAAGGTGCCTGGGGCATACGGCTGATCCTGAAATCGCTCGTACGCCGGACGCGGGACACGCTGTTCACGCGGCACCACCTGTCCCGCCGCGTTCGTGTAGGCGCCGGTTGGATCGGCGAGGAAGAAGTGATTCGCCGCCCAGTCCACCTTGCGGGCCAGAGAATTCGCTCCGTACTCGGAACGCACCGTAAATCTGGTTGAGCCCTCGGCGATGTTAGTGCCGCGACGCGTGCGGATCTGGATCACGCCGGCCGACGCGCGCGAACCATACAGCGAGGCCGCAGCGGCGCCCTTCACCACTTCGACGCTCTCGATGTCCATGGACTGCAAATCAGCACTGGCCGCGTCGAACGACTGGGTCTGAATGACACCATCGACCACGACGAGCGGCGAATTGCCTTTGCTGATGGAGGTCGGCGTGCGCAGCTGGATGTTGGTACCGCCGCCAGCCTGACCGGTGGGGACGACACTGACGCCGGCGATCTTACCCTGAATGGTCTCGAGCGCGTTGGTGGCCGGTACCGGGGCATCTTCTGCCGACACGCGGCCTACCGAGAAGGGCACGCGAGTTCCGCTTGCTGGGTCGACGACCCCGGTTGTTACGATCGCCTGGAGGTTGAGGGCGGCGACGTCCATCCGGAGATCGTAGGTGAGCGTGGCGCCGGCAGCGATGACAATGTTGGCGCGCAACACCCGACGATAGCCGAGCCGGATCGCTTCAAGTCCGTAGGTGCCCGCGGGCACGTTTGGAAAGAGGTAGCGACCATCGGTCGCGGTGCGGGCTTCGAGTCGGGTTGACCCGCGGGACAGAAACAGCTGCACCGCCTGCAGCGGCTGTCCGTTCGTGGAGTCGGAGACGACACCGGTCATCCGCCCGGCCGCTCCGTCCTGCGCCAGCACCGGCGCGGGAATCGAAACACCGACCAGTAGTGCCGCGAATGCGAATGCCGCGGCAAATCGGGAAACCATCAGTCCTCCGGGGAGTGGAATGGATCGGTCCGCGCTCGTGCAGAATAGGCTGCAGGCGAGGATATTCAATCGTGGTGGCGGAAGTATGCGCGATGCCGCCACGCCACGCGAGACAGGTGACGCGAGAACAAAGACGCGACTTCGTCGTCTACCTGTGTGAGTGCCGCTGATCCGATACAGTGCTACGCTGACCGTCCTTCCCGGAGTCGCAGAATGTCGTCCCAGTTTGCACGTGTGATCACTTTGGCGTTGGCGCTCTCCCTGGGCTCGGCGCTCGCGGCCTGTGGCGGTGGCGATGGCGGTGGTACGACTCCGCCCACTATTCCCCCGCCGCCTCCTGCAGCCACGGTCACACGCATCGATCTCACGTCGCCGACCGGCACCATCAGCGTACAGCAATCGGTGCAGCTCTCCGCGACCGCGCGGTTGAGCGACGGATCGTCGAACGGTGCGCCGAGCGTGGCGTGGAGCAGCAGCGCAGCGAACGTGGCCACGGTGAGCACGAGTGGACTGGTGACTGGCATTGCGCCGGGCTCCGCGACGATCACGGCGTCGATCGGAACCATAAGCGGTACTGCGAGCATCACCGTGACTTCAGCGGCGGGCGTACTCTCCGCCGTCGCAATCACCATCACAGAGCCCACGGTACAACTCGGTCAGACCACGCAGGTGACCGTCGCGGGTCGTGATGCGCTGGGGGGGGCGGTGGCGCTCGGTGCGCGTGCGATTACGTGGACCAGCAGTAGTGCCGCGATCGCGACGGTGTCGGCCAGCGGCGTCATCACCGGCGTGGGCGTGGGTACGAGCACTATTCAGGTGTCGGTCGTCGACGGCGCCAGCACGCGCACGGCCACGGCCGCGTTGGTCGTGACCGGTATCGCCGGTGCGCCACTCACCACGGACATCGCGATGCCGGGACTGACCTTCAGTCCGTTTGAAGCGGTGGTGAAGCAGGGTGGCACGGTGCGCTTCATCTTTCCGTCGCTCGCGCACAACGTGATCTGGGACCCGAGACTAAGTGGTCAGCCTGCCGCACCCACCGACATCGGCGTGCTCTCCAACACGATCGTGTCGCGCACCTTTCCAAACGTCGGTGTGTTTCCGTACAAGTGCACGCTGCATCCGGGCATGGATGGCACGATCATCGTGTCGCCCTGAGACCGCACGCCGACCACTCGGCGTGCCCAGACCACTACGGCTTGGTCACGCCACGCATCTGCGGTACGAAACCCGGGAAGACCGTCGACAGATTCGGATTGCCTAACCGGTTCTTCACCACCTCGGCGAGAATGTCGCGGTGGTCGAGCGTCACCTTGAGATCCTGACTGTTCTCAAGATTTGCACGATTGAGTCCGGGCCAGCCGTTGGTGAGCACCTTTCCGCCGGCGATTTTCTTGCCCATGGCGAAGGCGACGTTGCCGCGGCCGTGGTCCGTGCCGCGGTTACCGTTCTCGCGCGCGTTCCGACCGAACTCCGACACCACCACCACGGTAACACCATACGCTGTTGACCCATCCACCACGTCGGCGTAAAACGCGGCAAGTGTCGTCGACAGGTCGAGCATCTTGGTGTGCATGTATCCGCCATCCAGCGTCGCGATGGGCCCCTGGGTGGCGTGCGTGTCCCACCCGCCGTTGAACGCATGAATCGCCTCCACACCGACATCGGCCTTGATCAACGCCGCGGCGGACTTGAGTGCGTTGCCAAAGCCTGAGGTGGGATACACGGCGCCGTTGGCCGGACGGTACCCGGCAAAGTTGATCATCTGCAGCAGTGACATCGTGTTTGTGGTATCGAGCGCGTTCGCGCTCACCGGCTCGATCGCGGCGGCGTAGTTCGTCTCGAGCCATTGCGCGCGCGCACTACCCGTGGCGTTGCTGCCCCCGATGGCGGCGTTCGCCGGATTGGGAATGGGCAGCGCCTTGGGCGCACCTGACAACGTTTGCGGCATGCCGGTGGTGAGTCCCAGCGCACGCAGCGGCGCATTGGATCGCATCGGTGCCACCGTCGCGAGATGCCGTCCAAGCCACCCCGATGTCAGGCTCGGATCGGCGGGCTTGCCAACTTCCATGTAGCGCTGTGCATCGAAGTGCGAGCGCGAGTTGTTCACCGACCCGGTCGCGTGCGCCACCAGCAAATCACCGGCAGCGTACGCCGGCATGAGGGGCGTCATGCCGGGCGAAAACCCGAAAAAGTTGTCGAGCGCGGTGAGCTTCGGTCCGGTGCCCGCTGCATCCGGGCGCGCGATCGCAATATTCGGACGGCCTGTGTAGTAATCCGGATCGCCAAACGGTGCCACGAGCGACATGCCATCCACACCACCGCTCAAAAACACGGAGATGATGATGTCCCGGCTGTTCGACGTTTGCGCCAGCACCACACTCGGCAGCCACGCGGGCAGGAACGCCGCCACCCCGAATCCAGTTGCGGTCATCAGGAAGTCGCGACGCGCGAGCGAGTGATACTCCGTACAGCCCGCGTCGAACGATTCGTCAGTCATGGGTGCAACCGGTGGAACGGTGATGTGCCGCAAGCGGGTGACGTCGGAGCAACTGCAGGCGCGAAATCCGGACCGCCGATCAATACCATTGGAACGCGTTGGCACTCGCGGCGAGCGCCAGCGTCTCACGTACGCGGGCGTCGCTGTAGGTGCCGCCACGCAGATATGCCAGCAACTGCGCCTTGAGCGCGGAGGTCATCTCGCCACCGTACATGCGCGTGTTGATCTGCGCCACGACACCGTCGGCGGTGTCGGGCGTGCGGAAGGTGGTGGAGTTCACGCGCGTCTGCGTCGCGCTGTTGCGGTTGGCCAGGTCGGCCATGAAGCTCCACCGGCCGAGCACCAACCCACTCCACCAATCCACGCGATCGGGATAGCCGTTGGGCTGCTCCCAGTAGAACATGGGCTGACCCATCTGGTCGGCGCGCTGCCGCACCGAGCGCACGTTGGTGACCTCGGCGCCCATCGCACGCAGTGCCGATGCCGCCAGGTGGAACGGCCGTTTGTACTTGGCCGGCGAGGCGAGCAGATTCTTCGTCGAAAGAATCGTACGAATCATCGACGGGATGTCCCCGTTCGTCGCCGCATACGTTGCCGCGGTCGCATCGATCACCCACTGCGATGGCGTGTAGGCCAACAGCCAGCGCGCCATCTTGAGCGAGATGTACTTCGCCGTGCTCGGATGATCGACGAGCATCTGGATGGCCGTGTCGCCTTCGCTTTTCTGGACGGCCGCGGCGGCGGTGTTGGCCATGGCCGGAAAGGAGCGTCCGAGAAACGTCTTCGCCGCGCGATCGTGGAACGTCGTGTTGAACGTGAACGTCCCCGGCCCGGTGGTCGTCCAGCCGGTGAGGATGCGCGACAGTTCGGCGACGTCGGTCTGTGAGTAGCCGCCGTCCACACCCATGGTGTGGAGCTCCATGATCTCGCGCGCGTAGTTCTGGTTCGGGGTCGGGGTCCGGCTGCGATTCTGGTCGAGGTACACGAGCATCGCACCGCTTTCCGCCGTCGCCTTGAGCAGCGTCTTGAAGTTGCCCATCGCGTGCTGGCGGATGACGTCGCGGTCATCAGCCATCTTCAGATAGCCGACCTTGTTGAGACTGATCGTGAAGTGGTCGGTCCAGAATTCAACCATGCGCTCCTTGAGCTGGCGCGTGGAGAACGCCGCGCGGTAGAGCGTCGCATCGCTCAACTGGTTGGCCACTTCATTGCCGTCCTGCGACACCAGCTGCGCCGACGGCATCGCCGTGAGCGGCAGTCGCGTGGTCAACAACGTGTCGAGTGCCGAGTCGTCGATGGCCTGTGGACGCAGGTGGTAGTCGAGATAGCCGGCGTATCCGAGCGAGCGCGCGAGCGCGACCTCTTCCGGCGAAATACCCATCGTGATACGCCGGACGAGACGCAGCGTGGGATCTTTCCAATCGGCCGCCGCATCGCGTTGCGCGCCCGCCGGCGACGAGGGCGAAAACGGCGCGGCACGCCCCTTGGTCAGCTGCGCTTCGGCAGGTCGCGCGGTGGCCAGCGCTGCGGCCGCACCGGCGCCGATCGCAAAGAAGCGACGTCGGCTGGTCGGCTGCTCATCGGGTCCGGTGGTCTCCGGCGCGTCCTGTTCCAGCGTGTCCGAACCGGGAGTCGTTCGCATCCGATTACCTGTTGGTGTGACTGGTGCATGGGCGCCGGCGGCTGCGGCGTTGGCCGCGCTGCTCAGTACGCTCGGTCCGCCGAGCGCGTCTGTCAACGCGGAAGTGTGACCAAACCGACCTGTCGCGTGGAACGAATGATTTCATAGTGATACTACGCCCGCCGTTGTAACCCCGCCGGTGAACGGTCGCTCATGGCGCGCGTGCGGTCGTACTACTGACGATCAGAGACTGCCGGCGTTAATCCCGTAGATCGCCTGCAGCAGCGCCAACGCCACAAAGCCGACCAAACCGCCGAAACCTAAAATGAGTGCCGGTTCCACCAGTGTGACGGCTTGCGTCAGCGCCCGCTGCACGTCGGCGTCGGCGGTTTGCGCGGCACGTGACGCCAGCATGGCCAGGTCGCCCCCGATTTCGCCCGCGTCCAGCAGACGCACCGCGAGCGGCGGCAGGATTCCGTCCAGTGCAACAGACAGTCCCCCGCCATCGCGAACCCGCTGCTCCGCCCCCTCCAGGTCCTGCTGGAGCTGTCGGTTGGACACGACTTGTCGCGCCAACTGCATCGCTTTCAGCAGGCCAACCCCCGACTGGAGCGCGACCGACAGCGTGCCGGTGTAGGCGGCGCCCCCCCGCGTGCGCTCGAGCGGACCGACCACCGGCCAGCGCAACAAGGCGGCGTGCCAACGCTGCTGCTGCGTCGGATCGGCCATGGTACGGCGCCAGGCCAGTACGGCCAGCGCGCCGGCGATCAGGAGAAGCCACCAACTGCGCGCCAGCGCGGAACTGAGCCCGATCAGCAAACGGGTGCTGAGCGGTAGCGTGCCGCCGTTGTCGGCGATGAGATCGGCGAAACGCGGGACGACCACCAGCATGATCACGACCACGCCGACGATCGACGCGATACCCAGCACGGCCGGGTACGTCAGCGCGGACCGGAGGCGGCTACGTACGGCATCGCTGCGCTCCAGATGGTCAGCCAGCAGCAGCAGCGACGCGTCCAGTGTCCCGGATGCCTCGCCGGCGGCAAGCGTGGGAGCGAACCAGCGCGGAAACAGCGTGTCGGCGCCGACCGCAGCGGAAAATGGCTGGCCGTTGCGAACCGCATCGCGCACCGCGGTGAACGACCGTCGGGAGCGCTCGTCCGGGGCCTGCGCGCTGGCGTAGCCGAGCGCGCGCTCCAGTGGCACGCCGGCCGCGACCAGTGTCGCCATCGCGCGGGTCACGACCGCGAGATCGCGCGCGCTGGTGGTGCGGCGTGAGCGGAGAGAAAAGCGCAGGCCCCCTCGCGTCTCCCCAGGTGGCGCGCCAAGCGCCCCCGTGTCGGACGACTGTTTCACGTTCGACGGTGTGGTGCCCGACATGCGCGACACCGACGCCAACGACGTGACCCAGAGCATGCGCCGACGAAGGGCGTCCACGGCCTCGCGCTCGGAGGTCGCGTCGATCTCGCCCCGTACGACGGTGCCAGCGGCGTCGGCAGCCGCGTAGCGCCAGCGCGTGGTCGCGGGGGCGACGGCGCCGTCGTGGTCGATCATGCGCCGTCGTCCTCGCTCACCACCCGTGCCACCTCCGCCACCGACGTCCGGCCCTCGCGAACCAGCCGCCATCCGTCGTCGCGCAACGACGTCACGCCGCGCGCCCGTGCCATGCCTCGCAGCGACTCCAGCGAGGCACCGGACACGAACGCGTGCCGCATCGCCTCGTCAAGCGCCAACAGCTCCGAGAGCGCGGCGCGGCCGCGATAGCCTGTTCCGGCACAGGAGGCACAGCCCGTGCCGCTGCGTACGCGCTCGATCGAATCGTCGGCCATGAGCGCGCGCTCGGGCGCATCTGGCGCGCGCCACACCGCGCAGGAGTCACAGACCGTGCGTACCAGTCGTTGCGCCAGCACGCCGTGGAGCGTGGCCGCCAGGAGATAGGGCGCGACGCCCATCTCCACCAAACGCGGCAGGGTGCCGGTGGCATCGGTGGTGTGCAGGGTGCTCAGCACCAGATGTCCGGTGAGGGCCGCTTGCACGGCGATCTCCGCGGTCTCCGCATCGCGCATCTCGCCCACGAGTATGACATCCGGGTCGTGACGAAGGATCGCGCGCAGCGCGTTGGCGAATCCGAAACCGGCCTTCACGTTCACCGGCAATTGCACGACGCCGTCGAGCCGGTACTCGACCGGATCCTCCACGGTTACCACCTTCACACCAGGCGTGCTGCGTTCGGCCAGTGCCGCATAGAGCGTGGTGGTCTTGCCGGAGCCGGTTGGGCCGGTCACCAGCACGAGCCCCGAACTGCGCGCCAGCATGCGCGTAAGTTGCGCCAGCGTGGTCGCGGACATGCCAAGCTCCGACAGCACGCGTGCGTTCGAATCTCCGCCGCCGTCGAGCAGGCGCAGCACGACGCTCTCGCCATGCAGCGCCGGAAGTGTCGAGACACGAATGTCGATCTCGCGCTCGCCCACGCGCACCCGCGTGCGGCCGTCCTGCGGTAGGCGGCGTTCGGCAATGTCGAGACCGGCCAACACCTTGAGTCGCGAAATCACCGCCGCCTGAAAGCCACGCCCGAGTGTCTGCGCATCATGCAGCACACCGTCAAGCCGCAATCGTACTCTGAGCCCGGTATCAATCGATTCGACATGAATGTCGCTGGCCCCCGCGTTCACTGCTTCGGCGAGCATCGCGTTGACCACCTGCACGACCGGCTCCCGACTGGCCAGCGCGCGCAAATCGTCCACCGACTCGGTGGCTGCGCCGCGCAACGGGTCGTTCCCGGCCGGCGATGCGCCCGCGGCACGGGGCGCCGCCACCAGTGCTGCGCGGATATCGGCCGCCGGTGTCGGCAACGTGCGCACCGCTGCACCAAGTACGCGGTGCAGCGCATCCGACACCAGTGGTGGCAGCGCACCGTCGGCTGCCACCAGCACATGTTCGCCGTCGAGTGACAGCGGTAGCACGGCGTGCTCTTCGAGCCAGCGCGCCGGCAAACGCATGGCCAACTCGCCCATCGCCGCCGCCCGCAGATCGCGCGCGTCGCTCATTTAACAGGGGTCCCAACCCGGTGCAACGCATACCGCACGGCATCCCTCACGGCGTCTCTCACCACGCACCCGCCCCGTCACCCGGCGGCGGCTTCCTGGCGGCAGGCGTGCCATCGAGCGCACCGGGCGAGCGTCCTTCCATGCTCTTCCGCACACGTTCACGGATGGCGTCGGCGTCGGCGTCGGAACGCACGAGATACGGCGTCACGAAGATCGCGAGCTCGGTCCGCTGCCGTGTCACCGACTGTCGCCGAAAGAGCGCGCCGAAAAAGGGAATGTCCATGAGCAACGGAATCCCCTGCTCCCGCGTGGTGCGCGAGTCGCCGATGAGTCCCGCGATGACCACGGTCTGCCCGTCGCGCAGCACCGCGCGCGTACTCGCTTCGCGCGTGGAGATAATCGGCGCGCTGAGCGCGGCCGACACGGTCTGCTGCGTGAGCGAACTGACCTCCTGCAACAACTGCACGGAGACGTAGCCGTCGTCGTTGATCGTTGGCAGAATCGAGAGCTTTGTGCCCACATCCTGATACTGTACGGCACGATCGATCGACACGTCGTTGCCGAGCCGGGTCGACGAAATGAACGGCACTTTGCTGCCGACCAGGATCGTGGCTTCGCGGTTGTTGGCCGCGAGAATTTCGGGCGTCGAGAGCACGCGAACATCGCTTGTGGTGGCAATGGTGCGGAGCAGGGCACGTACACCGGTGCCGTCCAGACGTACGAGTCGGAGCAACGCCGACGTCGACCCGGTGTCGGGGAATTCGGGATTGCCGAACTGCGCATTCACATCGCCGCCGCGGTTCACGGCCGACCAGTCGATACCAAACTCGCTGCCGCGCCCCAGCGCGATTTCAGCGATCGTCACCTCAAACAGCACCTGCACCGGGCGGGTGTCCAGTGCGTCGATCGTTTCGCGCAGCAACGGGAAGTTGGGGGGCGCCGTGCGTATAACGAGCGCGTTCGTTGGACTGTTGGCGACGATAGTGGTACGACCCACAAGCAACCCGGCCGCAGAATCGCGCGGCGTCGCTGGTGCCACACTGGCCACTGCAGCCGGTGCCATGTTCGTGCCGGTGTTGCGCATGCGGAACGTGTCCGCCTCACGCTGACGGAACGAGTCGAGGGCGCGCGAGAGCGAGCGGTCGGCCAGCGAGCCCGAGGCATTCGTGGCTACCGCGATGCCAAACAGTTGCCCGAGTGAGCCGGCCAGATCGTCGGCGGTCGCGTACTTGAGATTCACAACGTATGTACGCAGCCCCGATTCGCCCGCGGGCGACGCATCGAGCGTGCGCAGCAAGTCGAGATAGCGCGCCACGTTCACGCCGCGGTCAGTGATGAGCAACGCGTTGGAGCGCGCCACCGGCTCGATGCGCGCGCCCTTGGCCATGATGGCACGCAATGCGTCGGCCCCCTCGTCTGCACGGATGGACTGCAGCGGCACGAGCTGCGACACCAGCCCGAGCGGCGGCGGATCAGGAAAATCAAAACCGGTGCGCAACGTGCCGGTGGCCGGCGACTTCTCCGTCGGCATGACCTGACCGATGTTGCCCTTGTTCACCAGCATCAGGTCGTGCGATTCGAGTACCGACTCGAAAATGCTCTCCAGATCGCCCGGCTTGAGCGCCGCCGCCGTGGAAAACGTGATGCGGACATCGGGCACATCGGTGACGACGACCGTGCGGCCGAGCATCGAGGCGAGCGTACGAATGACATCGGCCAGACGCGCATTGGCGAAGTCGAGCGACGTGCCGCCGGCCGCTGAGTCCACCGCAGATGATCGAGTGCGCTGCTGCGCCGACGCGTCAGTCGACGCCAGAGCGAGCACGAGCAGGGTCACCGCCATCGCACTTGGAAAGGCGGTGGGGTGGCGATGGAAGACCGGCGAACTATGCACGCGTGAAGAAGTCACGGCAGATTCTCAAGGGAGTCGGGCGAGGTGCGCGGCGTAAGGCGCAGGGTGCGCGATCCGGCGGAGGAGATGACGACCACATGCGTGGTGGCGATGGAGACCACGCGATAGCCCGCGCGTCGTTCCCCGACAGCCATGAGGTACGGAATTGCGTCGGTGCCGGGAAGCTGCAGCAAAGCGCGGCGCGTGCCGTCCTGACTGACAATGCCGAACAGTTGCAGGCCGTCACGTACGCCCGACGTCGGGTTGATCGCGTTTCCCGTCGACTCCATTGTCACACTCGCGTCGCCGTCGTTTGTGCTCACTGTGCTCCCATCCATGCCCGGCGGCACGAACGCGCGAGTGGGCGCACGGCGCGAGGCGCTGAACAGGTTGCCGTCAACCACCTGAGCGGCGGTCGAATCGAGCGCACCAGATGGCCACGATGCGCTCGGGCCGCTGCCCGCATTCCGCGCCGTGCTGGCTGGAGCGATTGGCGTTGGCGTGATGATCGCACGCGTCGGCCAGACCAGCAGCGCGACGGCGCCCACGACCGTAACGAGCGAGAGGGCATTGAGCACCCGCACCACGCGACTCATTCGATCACCACCGGCGCGCGCAGCGTGAGGGTGACTTGCAGCATGTCGGCGGCGCCACGCAGCGCCGAATTTTGTTGCACCGACATACGTTCGACGTGCACCACACGCGGCGCGCGCGCCAGTTGATCGAGCAAGGCGGCCAGTCCGATCACGTCGCAATATCCGACCAACGTGGCAGGGAGCGACCGTGTCCGCGGCGTCGATCGAGGCGCGGATGTCGCGTCCGATGTACGTCCGTCCACACTCGCATCGACACTCCCATCACCGCTTTCGTCGTCAGCGCCGTCGCCCGGCTGCTCCGCGCTTCGGCCGGCGGTCTGATCGTCGCCCTGCGCCACATCCAACCGAGTGACCACCCAATGCGACGCATCGGCGGCATCGGTCAATAGAGACTGCAGAGCACTCGCCGCCAATGTCAACGAGCGCGCATGAAAGACGCGGCGTCCGCTGGCGGAGAGCGCCGCCTCCTCGCTGGTCGCGCGCGCCTCGATCGACGCACGGGCGGCAACGAGCCCCGCCAGCGAATCGGCGTCGATGCGCAGCGCCGCGATCGCTGCCTCTCGACGACTCCACTCGCGCGCAAACGGCAGGCCGATCCAGGTCACCGCGAGGGCGACCACGACAATCAGTACGCCTCCCGCGACCACGCGGCGTTCGCGCTGCTGCGCAGCCGTGACACGAGCACTAGCGTACGGCACGCGCACCTCCCCGTGCCGGTCCGGCTGACAACGAAGCATTCCCCTGCGTGGAGAACGCAATCGAGAATGATTCGCGCTGTCGGCCTCCATCCGGGAATCGGGTGCTGGCCGCCAGGATGCGCACATCAGTAAAAACGGGATCGGCGTCGAGCAGCGGCACGATGCGCGGTGCGTCGAGTGCGCTGCCATCCAGTCGCCACAGCGTACCATCCCAATCGAGCCGCTGCACGAAGGCGTCGCGTGGCAACACGCTACCCAGTCGAGCCAAGACAACCGACGGCGTCTTCCCGCTCGCAGCCACACGTGCTGCACTGTCCAGCAGTGTTACCTCCAATTCGGCGCGCTGAACCCGCAGCAGCGCGAGTCGCGCGGGTTCGGCGGCGCTCGCGAGTCGGGTCGACTCCGAGCGCAGCGACTCGTAGGTGCGCGCCCGCCACCGATCGGCCGACCAGGACAGCGCCACAAGTGCGGCGGCGAATAGCACCACCGAACGGAGCACACGACTCGCACGGCGTCGTTCGATCTGCCGGCGTGTGTCTGCATCGAGCAGTTGCGCGTCCAGGCTCACCTCGACCGCGTCGGTCGCTGCGCGCAACACCGCGGCGACATCGAGGAGCTGCGCCTTGGAGGCGTCCGGCGCGTTGGCTTGCATGGCGGCAGGCTCCATGGCAGGCACGCGACGTGCCTCTTCCACCGCGCCCTCTCGCACAGTGATCAGCCCGATCTCTCCCGGGCCGCCGCCTACCTGTACGAGCCCGCGTATGCCACTTCGTGCACACGCCCACGGCAACGTGACCACCGCATCGACGGTCCCCAATGCACTGAACGCGCGCACCCACTCAGCAAGGGTCGCAGCCGACATGGCGAACGCCAGTCCGTCACTCCAGGACGCCGCGGCGGCGGCGGGTAGCGGGAAGTAGCGATCTGCGTCGCGCACCAACAGCTGTTGACGGAGCGACGCGTCCAGCGGCGGAAGCTCCGGTCGCGCGATCTCAAGCCACCCCAGCCCCACCACCAACACGAGCGAGTGCGCGCTGCCCAGCGCCTCCTGCAACCGGCGCACGGCTGCGGCGGGCTCCGACGGCGTCCACGGTACGTCCAGCATCGCGCGTCCGGCCGGCTCCGGGAGCACACGCACGTGCGTTGCATCAAGCAGCAGAGCGATACGCGTCATTTGCTGGTCTCCCGCCACCGCACCAGCCGCAGCCCGTCCTCGGCCACCTCGTACAACGCCTGAATCTCGCGCGTGACAGTGCTCCCCTTCTCCCAGCCGCGCGCAATGCATAACAGGCGCGCCGGCCGATCGATAAGTGTGCCGGTGGCCGCTGCCCGCACTAACGAAGACGCGGCACGTTGGTTGATACGACCATCGCCGTCGACCGTGAGCAACGGCGCCAGCTCCGCGAAGGCGCGCTCATCTACGCCGCCGCTGCGCTGCAGCAGTTCAAACAGCTCGTCCAACGATTCGAACGGTCGGCGGTAGCGCGGTGATGACGCTTGGCCCAGCAATGCGGCCCCAAGTGAATCGCGTGCAGCCCGCGCCTGCGCGTCGCGCGACTGCGCCGACACGCTGCTGCCGTGCGGAGGCGGCTCGCCGCGTACGCGGGAAACAACGGATACGGCGGCCCGGCGCGCATTGTCAGTGGCCATGACCGTGCGAAAGACCGTCTCCAATCCGTCCACGCTTGTCTCGTTCACATCAAGTCGCGCGCTCACATCCACCACCGTCACGGCCAGCACGCCGTCGGCAAGCGTGTCCTGCATCAGCGGCTGCGGCAGTGCCAGTTGCGGTTCCAGTCGCGACAGAAACGCGTCGCGGCGCGTGCTGTCGGACGCCAGCGCCACGAGTGAGTCGTCAATGAAGGCCGTGACCGCCACAATGCCGCTTTCCGCCATCGCCCGCGCCGTGGCCAGTGCGCGCCCGTTTGCCGCCACCTGGGCGCTGCCGCGCGCGGCACTGCTGGCCACCGCGGTCACGGTCGCGAGCAGCACCACTGTCCAGAGCACCACGACCAGCGCCACGCCGGATCGACGACGCATCAGCGCATCACCGCCAGCGGGTCGAGCGCAACGGCAAACACGGTCGGCGCCCCACGTTCGTCGGCGCCGGTGAATCGGAGTTGTAAAGCTGCCGGGCGCGAAAGCGCATCAGGCCAGTCGGGGCGCCAAGCACCCATCTCACCCGGCCGGTCTATCTCACGCACGCGTATGTCGAGCGTCTGCAGGCTCGGAACACTCGCGTACAGCGGCGCTTCGGACGGATCGGTCGCGCCGAATCGGTCGAGCGCCAGCGCGTTGAGTACGAGTCCGTTCGCGTCGGTGGTCACCGTCACTCGCCACGGCGTGCCGGTCCCGAAGGGTTCGCGCACACCGGTCGAAAGAAAGATCAGTCGCGTGTGCGGCGCCGCGGCGCGTTCGATACGCAACAGCGGCTCCGTCGCCTGTTCCGCCGCCGGTGCGTGCCGCAGCATGTCGGTGAGCAGCGCCCGCACCCGTGCTTCCGATTCAAGCGTGTGCTGATGCGTGGACAGTCGCTCGCGCGCCGTGGTCGCGGCGCTGAGTGCGGCCGCGGCAATGGCCAGCACGATTGCGGTGAGTGTGATCGCCGTGACCACTTCAATCAGCGTAAATCCGGCGGGTGGCGTGGTGCCCCCACGCGTCATCGCGGCCGCGCTGTGGTGCGGGGCGCGGTCTCCGGCGCGGTGCCTGTGGCGTTGCCCGCTACTCATGGTGAACGCTCCGCACCGGGAAACGGAGTCGCGACGACGCTCGCGACGCGCGTCCGACCGGGCGTCCGGCGCACCAACCGCTGCAGGCGATACGTGCCGCCGTGCTGGAGCGGAACGGAGACTTCGACCACCTCGATCGCGCGATCGTTGCGCCAGCTGCGGCGTGAGACGGTCGCATCCGGCGACGGCGCATCGCCCAGCAGCGCGGAGGCCAGCGCCGCGTCACCGATGCGCACGGCGGCCGTCCACTCGGCGCTCGATCGCTGCAACTGCACGGCACCGCGCGACAGGTCGAGGCACGCGATGCCCACCAACGCCAACACCACGAACGCCACGATCGATTCGAGGAGAGTCATGGCGGACTACGGCTGCGGGGAGGGAGTGGGCGACCGCGCGAACACGGGCGATTCCCACGCGCAGCGCAATGCGTCAAATCTGCCTCGCGTTGCCGCGCCGCTGCTGGACGGTACGCAATTGCCCATCGCGTCGATCGTAACCACCATCACGGGCGTGGCAATGAATTCGCCATCAGGCGAGACCGGGCTCACCGCGCTCGTACGAGTGTCGGAATCGGTGCGAACGGCCACCCGCCCCGACGCGAGCGGTTCGCCATCGCGCATCGCCACCAGTGCCCATACGCCGTCGCCGTCCAGACGCAGTCGCACTGGTTCGCCGCGTCGAATCGCCGTTCGGCGCGCCGTGGCCAATATGGCGTCCGCGCTGTCCTGCCTGTCCGTAGCTCGCCGCGGCAGCGACGGCGCGACGACCGCCGCTGTGACTCCCAGCAGCAGGAGCACCACAAGCAGCTCCAGCAGCGTCACGCCGCGGCGCTCGCTGGTGAATGGACTCCGTGGTCGCATGCTCGTGACGTAGATGCGCAATCTCCCGGCGAACGAAGGACAGGTGCACTGGGCGGGCGAGCCTCGTCCCACATCGGACAGACGATTCACACGGTGTGACGATGCGCCGCGCTTAACGCTAACGCAAAGCCCCACCCGACGATGCACCGTCGGGTGGGGCCGTGACCTGCGTATACGCCGTAGGTCGACCGGATGATCGGCCGGCTGCCATACGGCTTACTCAGCCCTACGGCTTGATCAGCGGCTTGACCTGCGCGGGCACGTCAAACGCCGTCGCGGGCACAGAATTGAATTTTACGTCGCTCGTGGTGATGAGCATCTTGTTCGTTCCAGCGGTCTGCTCAAGCTTCACCGGGATCTTCACACCGTCAAACGCTTTGTACTCGGTGATCGACTGGGACATCATCATCTCGCCCATCTGGGTTGTGCTCGACGTTTCGCCGCCCAGTAGGAGTCCAGTGGCCACGGAGAAATACTGCGTGGACTGCGTGCCGCTCCCCTTGCGCACCATCAGCAACTTGTACGCCTTCTCTCCATTGAAGTCGGCGACACCGACAGTCTCCATCTTCGAGAAGCGATCGGGGGTGTAGAGCATGTTGTCGTGGAAACCTGCGTTTTCCTTCATCTGCTCCAACTCCTTGTCGGCGAGCAGGCGCGGGCCGGACATGGGATTGAGATCCCAAGCCACCGAACCGTTAAAGCCGTTGAGCAGTTCGCCCATGCCGGGAATGGTCGTCTTGGTGGCCATCTTGTTTGGCGCCGCGGCGTACACTTCCATCGTTGCCGTGAGCCCCATCGCCGGAATCTCGAGCGTGCCGGTCGAGGTCATCGAGGTGATCTTCAGGATCGCGTCTTTGCCGCCGATCGCCGCGACGTACTTGGCGATCACCTCGGACGCCGGCGGCAGCGCCTGCGCCGCGACGGGCGAGGACCACGCCATTGAGCCGGCGGCCAGCGAGGCGACGGCCAACGCAGAGAATGCGGTGCGGTGCAGGAAAGCCTTCATCGGTTGTTCCTTGTAATTGTGGGGTGCTGCGAAAATGGACGGCAACCCGTCCGTGAACTCAGTTCGTCGAACTCATACATCATTGCGGTTGTGCCGTCTGCTTCGGCGCACGCGCGGCCCACGAAACGGCTGCGTCCAGCGCCGGGTCGCGGCCGGCCAGCAGCGCTGCTCTGGTGAGTGGCGCGACGACATCAGGTCGTACCCCGTCGCCCTCCAGTGGCTTCCCGGTTGGCGAAAGAAAGTCGGCGATCGCGTGGTACAGAATGTCGCCGTTCGGTAAACGCTCCGTGACAGCCGGCAGCGCCTGACCGGACGTCTGCGAGCCGAAGACGCGAGCCCGCCCAAGCGCCTGCAGGCCGCCGGCGAAGATCTCCGTCGTGCTGATCGACAGTTCGTCAACCACAATTGCCAGAGGCCCCGAGAACGGGTCCACACCCTGCGACTTGGTGTTCACGCGACGGGGATTTGCTACGAACTTGAGCGCCAGCCCGCGCTGCCGCATCGTACCGATCGTGCGCACGGTATCGAGAAAGTGGCCTGCCATCCCCATCGACATGCCGCCCACGCCGCCAAAATTACCGCGCAGATCGAGCACGATGCCATCAGTGTCGCGGAGCGCGTCCACCGCAGCGTCGAACTGGGCCGCCAGTACCGGCATCCAGATGTTGAACCGGATCACACCGATGGTCTTGCCGTCCTGCGAAAGCCGATCGTAGGACAGCTGCGCGTTCAACGGAGGCAGATTGCCGAACTTGGCGATGGTTCCAGGCTCTGCGTCTCGTTCGATGGCCACCGTCCGACTGAGCCCGGTGCCGTCGCGAAAGGTGGTGTGCACTGTGTCGCCGACCGGTCCGTGCAAGCGCTCGGTAGCCAGCGAGAACGCCGACAGCGCAGCGCGTCGCGGGTCCATGGCGGCGGGAATGCGGGCCAGTCTTGGTGCCAACGAACATCCCGCGACGGCGTCGAGTACCCAGCCCGTCCGCACGCCGGCACGCTCGGCCGCGCCGCCGGCGCGAATCCCCGCCACAACCATCTCGCCGTTCACCAGGCGTAGCGTGGCGCCCACCGATCCGCTGCGGTCCTCGCCTGTGGTGGTGCCCCCGGCCGTCGCCAAGTCGCTCACCTCACGCGGGATGATCGAAAAGTGGGACTGGCGCAAGCTCGCGACCATCTGCGACAGGACCAGCCGCAGGGCGCCTGTGGTCTGCGCGGCGGCGGCGGCGGGGCGCAGCGAGTCACGCACCGACCGCCAGTTCACGCCGTTGTAGGTGGTGTCCCAGTGCGTACGCGCCACGATCGACCACGCCGTGTCGAACGTCACCAATGGGTCGCCGATTGGCGTATCATCGAGCGACCCAGCCGACGTGGGCGTGACGGCGTCACATGACCCGGGCCCGCGGACCGATGGCGAGGTAGCCGACGGCGCGGCCGCTTGCACCGCCGAGACGGTCGCGGGACGCGTTGGTGTGCGGCTTCGGCAGGCGGACACGAGCACAGCCGTACCCACGACGGCGCAAACGGCGAGTCGTGACGATGCCGGACGTGACGGGGATAAACGGCGCATTCCAAACGGGGATGAAAGGTGTGCGGAAGTATACGCGGCCTCGGCCGTTGGGTTTCGGTCGAGACCTGACCGTGACGAACCCTCGCGAGACGCCCGCGCCGTGGGTTACCATGCAAGGTC
>JBBQSM010000012.1:0-48830 GCA_038234895.1 Gemmatimonadales bacterium | reverse complement strand
CCGGGCCGCAGCCTGATCGGTCTGCAGCCGCACGAGCAGCGAAGCGCCGCCGGCGGCCACGGGAGAACTCAACCCTGGCGCGTACGGCGGTTCTTACGGACAGCCGCGTTCATCTTGCGCTTGCGGCGCTCGGACGGCTTCTCGTAATGACGATGCTTACGCAGGTCGGACAGGATGCCAGCCTTCTCACACTTCTTCTTGAAGCGCTTGAGGGCCCGCTCGAAGTTCTCGTCCTCGTGGATGATGACTTCCGACAAACTCGATCTCTCCCTGGGGTCCCGGACTCAGCTTTCGTACGCGCGTTACGAAGGTCAGAGGCGGGAAACGCGGCTCGCGCGATCGCACACGGCAAGAGGTGCCGATTGCATCGCGCGTCCTAAGTGAAGACACGACAGCCTTGTATCCTACCTACACTACAGCGGCCGGTCAAGGCACTCCGGCGTCATCCCGGCGGCCACGAAAGCGACCGTCCGCCCAACACATGCATGTGCAGATGCATCACGGTCTGACCGCCGTCATCACCCGTATTCATCACGGTGCGGTAGCCGCTCTCCGCTACCCCTTCCAGACGCGCGACCTCCGCCGCCAATAACGAAACCGCGCCCAACTCCTGTGCGTCCGTCGCGTCGGCCAGCGAGCCGACATGTCGACGCGGAATCACCAGCACATGCACCGGCGCTTTGGGATGCAGGTCCCGTATGGCCACGGCGAACTCGTTCTCGGCGACAAACGGCACCGCGATCTCGCCAGTGGCGATCTTGCAGAACAGGCACGATTCAGACATCGGCAGCAGCCTCAGGCGGAGTCAGGGCGGTACGGGCTATCGCGAGTGCGGCCACGCCGGCCGTCTCGAACCGCAAAATAGATGAACCGAGACTGACTCGGCGAAAACCGGCTGCGGCCAATGCCTCGAGTTCGTCCGCCTCCAGGCCACCCTCCGGGCCCAGCGCAACCACCAGCGGAGCGCCGATCGCTCGCAACGATGCCGGTCCCGTGAACGGGGGTGCGTCAGGATCGAGCGTGACCCGATCGCCGAGGGGGGCGGCCAACAGCGCACGCTCCAGTGTCGCCTCAGGGAACAGCTGCGGCAGCCAGGCGCCCTCCGATTGCGCCAAGGCGCCCTCCATCCGCGCGCGCACTTTCGACTGGAACACCACGCCCTCGCCGCGAGGCGAGACGCTACGCGAGCGGCGCCACAAGACCGGGCGCCAGCTCGTGCAGCCCAGTTCGCACGCCTTCTCCGCCAGCCAGAGCATACGATCCCGGTCGGCCACAGGCACGAGCAGGTGAACTTCTGGCAGCGGCTCCACCGTTTGCACCTGGGCCACCTGCACCGACGCCTGATTCTTGGCGATCCGCAGCACCGTGGCCTCGCCCACCGCGCCTGCACCGTCGCGCAAACCGATCGCGGCGCCCACGTCAAGCCGCAGTACACGCATGTGACGCACGGCATGCTCATCGAGCGTGCAGATCGCACCGGTCGCGAATGCCTCCGCGGTCACGAAGGTGGGACGTCCGGCTGCTACGCCCGTGCGATGGACGCCGACCACCAGATGTCCTCCGCATCCTCGGCCAGCACCGTCCAGCCGCTGGCCGACAGCACGTCGAGCATCTGCGTGCGCTCTTCCTGCAGGATACCGCTGATGATCGCGCGGCCATCGGCCGTGAGCGACGACGCCACAAGCGGCAGCAACTCGACCAGCACCGAGGAGATGATGTTCGCCAGCACCACGCGCACCGGCGCAAGCATTGGGAGAAACGCGCCAGCATCCCCTTCGAACACGTGCACCCGATCGGAGACGCCGTTTCGAGCAACATTCTCCTCCGCATCGGGAATTGCCTCGCCGTCGAGCTCGATGGCGTAGACCCGAAGCGCGCCGAGCTTGGCAGCCGCAATGCTCAATACCGCGCTCCCGGCGCCGAGATCGGCCACCACGTCACCGGCGCGAAGCACCGCCGGCAGCAATCGAATTACGCCCCGCGTGGTGGCGTGATCACCCGTACCGAACGCCATGCCCGGGTCAATGACGATCGTGCGATTCGGGTCGCGCCCCTCGGTGAGCCAGGGCGGAGCTACGGTGAGCGCACCGAGCTCGTGCGCCACAATGCGGTTCTTCCACGCCTCGCTCCAATCGATGTCCGGCACCGGCGCCGTCTCAATCAGACAGCTCTCGTCGGCTTCGGTGACCAGCGCGTGCACTTGCGCCAGATCGGTGCTGGGCGGGAAATGCGTTACGAGCGACCGCGCGTCTTCATGCACGCCCTGCGCGCCAACGGCGAACAGCGCGGCCAGGCATGCCACACGGGCGCCGTCGGTATCCGCCGATGGCGTGACCCGCACACTGGTCCATCCAGCGACGGAATCAGGCACCCAGCGCTTCCTTCATCTTCGACCAGATGCTCTTCTCGCGTTGCGGCGGCGCCTGTCCTTGCAACGTGGCGAGATGCTTGATGACCTGTTCTTCCTCGGAATGCACCGACTGCGGCGTCCACAGTTGCACCTTCACATGCAGGTCGCCGACCCCGCTGGCATTCACGCGAGGCAGGCCGCGGCTGCGCAGGTGAAAGACCGCCCCGCTCTGCGTCCCGGCCGGCACGCGGAGCGACAGTTCGCCGAGCACGCCGGGTACGCGGATCTCCGCGCCGAAGACGAGCTGCGGATACGTCACCAGCGCTTCGCAAAACAGATCCTCGCCGTCGCGATCGAAACGCTCATCGTCTTCCACGTCGAAGACCACGAGTACGTCGCCGCGAGGCCCACCGCGCGCACCGATGTTGCCCGCGCCGCGCAGGGTCATGTACTGTCCCGTCGCAACACCTGCCGGTACGCTGATCTTGAGCGTGCGCTCGGCGCGCGCGCGCCCTTCGCCGCGACACTTTTTGCACGGCGCCGAGACCACCTGTCCTTCGCCCGCACACGTGGGACAGGTGGAAAGACTCACGAATTGTCCAAAGAGCGACCGCTGCGCGCGTCGCACTTCACCAGCGCCGCCACAAGTGGCGCACGCTTGCGGTTTGGTCCCGGGCTCTGCCCCGGAGCCTTCGCACTTGTCACATGCTTCGAGCACCTTGAGCACGACCGTTTTTTCGACACCGGTCGCGACTTCGGTCAGCGTGAGCGGTAGTGGCAGCTTGATATCGGAACCGGGACGCGGTCCCGACTGTCGCCGCCCACCGCCGCCGAACAGATCGCCGAATCCGCCGATATCGCGCATGAAAATATTGAGCGCATCGGACAGATCCACGTGTTCGTAGGTCTGCCGTCCACCGCCCCGCAGCCCTTCCTCGCCATAGCGATCGTACGCGGCACGCTTTTGCGGATCGCGCAGCGCGTCATACGCTTCGGTAATCGTTTTGAACTTCTCTTCGGCTTCCTTCGATCCACCGTTGCGATCCGGATGCCACTGCATCGCGAGGCGACGGTACGCCTGCTTGATGTCGTCGTCTGAAGCGTCGCGCGGTACAGCAAGTACCGCGTAGAAATCGGCCATGTCGAGAATCCTGTAAAGGCGCGGAGCACAGCCCACGCCAGACTAGCGACGGTTACCCGTCAACAGAGCAAATCGGAAACGAGTTGAGACGTATGGCCGACCAAGGCAATCACCTTTTCGTACGGCATACGGGTCGGGCCAATGACGCCAATGACTCCGCTCAACGAGCCCGCGGAGTACTCGGCCGTAACCACCGTGAACGGTTCGAGCCTGGGATCGCCGTGCTCGTTTCCGATCGTGATGGACATCCCGTTGGCTCCCGGGCGTACCTCAAGTAAGGTAGCGAGTTGCTGGCGGGTTTCCGTCAATTCGATCAATCGGCGCAGCTGCCCTCCGGTTGCGAACTCGGGCTGTTCGGCCAGCAAGGACGGCTGACCGATGACGACGGTGTCGATCGGTTCGGCCGCACGGGTGAACACCTGCTCGCCCTCCTGGACGAAGATGTTCAGCAATTCAGCGCTGGCCGCGCCGGCTTGCACATCCCGCAATCGCGACGCCAGCGAGGTGCGGACCTGGTCGAGTGTAAGCCCGGCCAGCCGCTCGTTGAGCACGATCGTGACCTCGACGAGGGCTTCATCGGCAATGATGCCCGGCACCTCGACGAAAATGGTGCGAACCGCGCCGCCGGAAAGGCCGAGCACCATCAGCAGGCGATCCGACGAGACGCGCACGAGTTCGAGCTTGCGCAGCGTGGCCCGTTCGAGTCGAGGCCCAATGGCGACGCCCAGTTCCTGCGTGAGAATCCCCAGCGATTGCGCCGCCCGACGCAAGATAGTCTCGATCGCCGACCCGCCGGAGGTGATCTGCTCGGCCAGAGTGCGCTTGTCGATATGCGATATGGGATCGACGCGAATGAGCGAGTCGACGTACACGCGATACGCCTTGTCGGTGGGTACGCGACCGGCGGAGGTATGCGGGTGGAAGAGATATCCCTTCTCTTCCAGATCGCTCATGGTATTACGAATGGTGGCCGGCGAAATGCCGAGGCCAAACCGACGCGAGAGTGTGCGCGATCCGGCAGGCTCTGCCGTGGCGACATAGCTCTGGATCACCGCCTCCAGCACCTGCCGCTCGCGCTCGGAGAGATCGCCCTTGTGGATCATAAGTTTAACGCTATCAACGACTTCGGAGTGCTGTCAAGTCGGCCGCCAGCGCGTCCAGCCGTAGCCACCCCTGCACTGTGCAGCGCAACCGGTCCTGAACCGTCCCATCCGTCCACTCCACCCACCCTGCCTCCAGCCATGGTCCGACATGATTCCGCTCAGCCGGCGTCACCGCGAGACCGTTCGCCGTGCGCAGCCCGAGGTACACCGCCTCGGCGGACCGATTGTCCTGCGACAGCTCCTCCGATCCTTCGATCGGATCCGTTCCTGTCCGAAGTGCGGTCGCCCATGCGACGTACGCCGGCACGTTCCACCGTCGGACCCGGCCATCGAATCCGTGCGCCGAGGGGCCAACGCCAAGGTACGGTACGACGCGCCAGTACGCGCTGTTGTGACGCGCGCGTCGTGCGGGGAGCGCGAAGTTGGACACCTCATAGTGCTCGAATCCGGCCGCGCACAGTCGCTCGTGCGCATCGACAAACTCCAGCGCGTACCGGTCTTCAGAGGTCTCCTGTATGTCCCCGCGCGCGTGCCAGCGTCCAAGCGGCGTGTGCGGCTCCACGGTCAGTCCGTAGAGCGACAAATGCGTGGGCTCGAGGGCGAGCATGCGATCGACGTCGCGACTCCAGTCACGTTCGAGCATGTCAGGAACCGCAAAGATGAGATCGAGCGACAGGTCATCGAAACCGGCGCCGCGCACGACGTGCACCGCTGCCTCGGCGGCCGCGGCGTCATGCACTCGATGCATCCAGCGCAGTACACGATCGTCGAAGCTCTGAATTCCAATGGACAAGCGCGTAATGCCTGCGCGACGCCACTGCGCCGCCGACGCAGCGTTGATGTCTTCCGGGTTGGCTTCGAGCGTCACCTCGGCGCCGGGCGCGAGTATGACCTGTTCGCGCACGGCATCTATAAGGCGCTCCACCCCGTCGCCACCCAAACGCGACGGCGTCCCGCCCCCAAAGTAGAGCGTGTCGAGCGGCGCACACGACGTCGAGGCGCCACGGAGCCGCAACTCGTCGGCGACGGCGGTGACATAGTCGGCGACCGGCACTTCGCGGCGCACCGCGATGGCAAAATCGCAGTAGCTGCACCGTCGTGCGCAGAACGGCACGTGCACATACAGATGCGCATACGGCGAAACGCGGCTCACGTCACGTGCGCTGGTGGCCGAGCGTGGAGCGCACCGTGCCGTCGTGCTCGAAGGTCAAGAGCCCCTCGAGCTCGAGGACGCTGATGGCCGCAGCAGCCGCGCGCGTCGACAACGACGCCGAGGCGGCAATGGCGGGCAGATCGCGTGCGCCGGCCAGCACAGCCGACCAGCAGGACGCCGCGTCGCCATCGAGCAACGGCGCGGGCGTGGGCACGGCACGCAACTGCAACAACGCCAACACGTCGTCCGGAGCAAGCACCGGTTCCGCGTTCTGCTTCAACAGCCCATTGCTGCCGAACGCACTGGGCACATCGATGGCGTTCGGCACGCAGGCAACCGTGCGCCCGAGTTCAATCGCGCAATCGGCGGTGATCAGCGCGCCGCTTCCTGCACCCGCCTCCACGACCACGGTAACGTCGGCCAATGCGGCGATGATCCGATTGCGACGCGGAAACGTTCCGGAGTGTCCGGAGATCCCCGGCGGCAGTTCGGACAGCAGCGCGCCGTCGGCGGCGATCCGATCCTGCAGCGCGCGGTGCGCGCGCGGATAGACGACGTCGACACCGGTGCCGAGTACAGCCACCGTACGTCCACCGACTTCGAGTGCTGCGTCGTGTGCCGCGCCATCGATGCCGCGGGCGAGACCGCTCACAACGGTGGCACCGGCACGCGCGCAGGCACGCGCAATCGATCGCGCCACCCGCACGCCGTAGCTGCTGGCTTGTCTCGTCCCAACGATCGCCACGGCGGGCGGCGCGGCCGCCAGCATGCTGCCGCGGGCGTAGAGCACGGCCGGCGGATCGTGCAACTCCAGCAATCGGGCGGGATAGTCGGTACTGCTGCGCACAACCACACGAGCCCCAGCGCGCTCTGCGCCGCGAAGAATTTCGTCGGCCTGACGCAGTCCCGATTCTTGCGCACCGGCCGATTCGGCGCGCAGCGCACGCGTTGCCGACCCGAAATCCCCGAGCTTGCGCGCGACGCCGACATCTCCGACGCCAGGCAGCGAGGCGAGGGCAATCAGGGCGCGCGTTTCCTCAGCGTCAGGGAAGGAGCTGTTCATCCGGCTGCGGCTTCTGCTCGACGGCCCGCAACGACAGCAGTTCGCTCCACCAGGCATCGAGCAGCACGTCGAGGCCCATGCGACCGGGCGCGCTGATGGCAAACTTGCCGAAGGCGCCAGGAGCATCAATGTCGGGGATGTAATGCTCGCCAAGCAGGTCGAGTTTGGTGAAGACCACGCAGAAGGGTTTGGCGGCGAGTTCGGCGGAGTGTTCGGCAATTTCGTGACGGAGTTGATCGAGTTCCTTTTGCCAATCGTCCGATTCGATCGGAATCATGAACGCGAGAATGCGCGTACGTTCGATGTGCCGGAGGAACTGCAGACCCAGTCCCTTGCCTTCGTGCGCGCCCTCGATGATGCCCGGAATATCAGCCACGACGAACGACCGGTGGTCGCTGAGGGGCACGACGCCAAGGTTTGGAGAAAGCGTGGTAAACGGATAGTTGGCGATCTTGGGCCGGGCGGCGGAGATAACCGAGAGCAGCGTGCTCTTGCCCGCGTTGGGCTGGCCTACCAGACCGATGTCGGCGATGAGCTTGAGCTCGAGTTCGAGTTCGCGGATCTCGCCCTCTTCGCCGGGCTGCCATTCACGCGGCGCCTGATGGGTGGGCGTGACGAAGAAGGCGTTGCCTTTTCCACCTCGACCGCCTTTGGCGATGACGAACGAGTCGGTGGGCTCGAGCACCTCGCACACGATCTCCTGCGTCTTTGCATCGCGGATAATCGTGCCGGGCGGCACCGGCAGGATGATGTCCTCACCGGAGCGGCCGGTCCGATTGGAGCCGCCGCCGTGATCGCCACGTTCGGCGCGCCACGAGTCGCGATATGTGAAGTCGAGCAGCGTTGTGAGATTGCGGTCGGCGCGCACGATGACATCACCGCCGCGACCACCGTCGCCACCGTCGGGGCCGCCCATCGGGTAAAACTTTTCTCGGCGGAACGACGTTTGGCCCGATCCGCCGGTGCCGGCTTCTACACGAACTATGACGCGATCGACGAACATGAGATCTGCACTTTCTGAAAGACTGTTCGGCCGGTGATCGGGCGAACCGTCGGTGAATACTGCACACGAAGATGATGCGAACGTAATACGAACGTACTGCGAACGTACTGCCGCAACGAGCGCGCGGCGCGAGACGCGTTTACTTGCCCTGCACGCGCGCCCACAACCCCTGATATCGTCTGAGATCGTCGGCGTGAACAAGATCACTGATGGCCTGCAGCGTGTCGGTGACGACGGTCGGAGCGGCGCCGGCGTTCACGGCGCCATGCAAATGTGAGTGCAACTGTCGGTCCTGCCGGGCAATCGCGCACGCGGCAACCACGCACAACTCGCGTCGGGCCAGGTCGAGCGCGGGGCGCCCCAGCACTTTCCCGTAGCCATCCACGATCATCCATGTATCGAGCGCGGGATGCAGACCGCGGATGTTCACCCGCAGCCGATTATAGAACGCCCCGTATACGGTTGCACATGTCTGCTCGCCACGTGCGGTCCATTGTTCGGTTTCCGGTTGCGAACTCTCGTCCGTTTCGGGCGCCGTGCGACCGGAGATGCGCCGCCACTCGCGGGCCGCATTCAGCGCACGTGGAAAGCCCGCGAACAGATATGTCTGCAGGATGACCTCCTCGACCCAGACCGGGTTGACGACGTCGACCACGAGCGTCAGCGCCGTTCGGATTTCGGCCTCGGACCCACCGGCCAGCAGCGCGGCCAGTCGCACCAACTGTCGCGTTTCGTCATCCAGCGTCAGCAACATCACGCCGTCGGCTGCCAGGGGCATCACCGATTCATCGCCGGTCCGCTCAATCGCCTGCATCGTCTCGCCGCGGTTCACGCCGCACTCCCCACGTTCGCCCGCCCAATGCGAATCTCCCCGACCGCTTCGCCGCGGGTGTTGCGCACGGTTCGATTCGCGAAGTCGCGCATGCCATCGGGCCACGACGCAGGTCGGACGCCCAGCAGATCGAGCACCGCCAGCACGGCGTGGTACTGCGCCCGCTGCGAACCGTCTTCGACCTTGAGGGCAATGCCGACGTCCAGGCCGACGAGGCCGAGCGTGTGCACCCCTTCGGCGCCGACTTTGCACAGCACGCGCCCCTCGAATGCTTCCATGAGGAGCGTGTCGAAGCGGTCGGTCCCGCCCACAAGAAACGGATTGCCCGTCATGGCGCTCACGATGCGCGACGGCGCCTCTTGTCCGCTGCTGGCGGCCCGCACGAGCCGAGCGTACGACAGTGCCATATGTGCCAACGGCAGTGAGAACACGGTCACCCCGCAGCCGTCGACGCCGACGCCCACCTCAAATGGAGACACACCTGCCCAGAGCGACACAGTGTCGCGCGCCGCGGTTTGCACGGGATGATCGGCCGACTCGTAGCCGCGCGTGGACCATCCGCGCTGTACCGCGCGCGCCAGCATCGCCGCGTGTTTCCCGGAGCAATTGTTGTGCAGCCGTGTGATCGGGTCGCCGGATTCGCGCAGGAGTCTTGCGCCCCGCGCCGTGAGCGGCTCGTGCGCACCGCACACCAAGTCGCCTGATTCAAGACCGATGCTACTCAACATCGCCGATGCCAGCGCGGTATGCTCCGGCTCTCCCCCGTGCGACGCGCACGCCAGCGCCAACTCGTCCGGCCCCCAATCCAATCGGTCAAAACCACCTTCGGCGACCAGCGGCATCACCTGAAAGGGCTTTGCGCACGATCGCCACCACGTCTTGAGCAGCGGATCACGCGCGGCGTGCAGCAGCCGACCGTCCGCGTGGACCACGGCGGCATGCACCCGGTGGCCCGACTCGACCAGCGCGCCGCGCGTCAGGACGACGTCGAGCGACAGCCGGGCCTCGGCGTCTGCAAAAACGAACGTCCCGGGCTCCCGATCAGCAAAGGTCGGTGCGGAGGGTGGAATAGTGGGCACCTGCGGAAGATAACCCGTCCCGCGCCACCGGTCGGAAAGCCGTCACCGTCGAGCGGCCCGGACCACCCCCGCGAGCACCAGGCCCGCACCGAGTACCGTGCCAAGACTCGGTACCTCCCGAATCCATGGGAGAAGCGCCGCGAGGATGGTGGCCCCGATCGGCTCGCCCAGCGTCGTGAGATTGACGATATAAGCCGGCAGATGCCCGAGCGCCCAGTTCATTCCGGTGTGCCCCAGCAGCATCGGCCCAATCGCCAGTCCCGCAAAGATGGCCAGCTCGCGCGTCGGCTGAGGGTACAGCAGATCCCCGGCACCGAGGGCCAACGATCCGCAGACCACGAAAGCCGCCGTGTACACCAGACTGACGTACGGCCAGAGCGGCACCGACGGACGCACTCGTCGGCCGATCAGGAAGTACAACGCTCCCGTCACCGCGCCCACACAGGCGAGCAGATCGCCGAGCAGTGCAAGATCGCGCACGTCGTCGCCCGTGCCCGACACAGGCGCGCTCCCTTCCGCGCCGGCCGTGATCGCCTGCCACACCCCGCTCGGGCCGCCCGGTACGTCCGAGAGACCCACGACCAGCGCTCCCAGAACCGCGATCGCGATGCCCGTCCACTGGCGCCGGGACGGCGGTTCACCCAACCAACGGGCCGAAAACGCCGCGATGATGACGGGTTGGAGGTTGACGAGCGACACCGACGCCGCCACGCTCGTGTAGCGCAGCGACTGGTTCCAACTCCAGAAATGCAACGCCAGCAGTACGCCAGCCGCCATTGTCAGCTGCAGGTCGCGCCGCGCGATGCGCCGCAGCACTCTCCACTCGCCCGAGAGGAGCAGCGCCACCCCGACGATGATCAGCGAGAAGCCCAGGCGCCAGAACGCGATCGTCAGCGCCGACGCACTGGACAGGCGGATCAACGGCGCCGCAAACGAAATGCCGACCACAGACAGGGCGAGCACCAGCCACGGAGAGCGGACCGGCGCGACCGATGACACCGACGGAGCGTCGGCTCCCAGCGGCACGTCGGGTGGTGATGGCGTCTGCGAGGGTCGGGGTCCGGTGGTCTCAGTCACGGTCGGAGAAGGTAGCGGCAGATTGTCGTTGCGGCGCGGGCGCCGCTGCTGCTGTTCGTCGCAATGCCGACCCCGTAGCTTCCACCGCCATGATGAATCACGCCACGCCCGACGTGCTGCCCGCGATCGCTCGCCCTCGCCTCGAAGCACTACTGGCCGCCGCGCGCGATCAGCATGTGGTCATCGTGGGAGACGCCATGCTCGACGTGTACCTGCGAGGCGATGTCGATCGCATCTCGCCGGAGGCACCTGTTCCGGTCGTGCGCGTGCGCGACCGCAAACTCGCCTTGGGTGGTGCAGCCAACGTGGCGCAGAACGTGGCCGCGCTTGGCGCGGGGTGCGATCTGGTGGCCATCGTGGGAGACGATAGCACGGGCGCGACGCTGCGCGCGCATCTCGACGCCGGTGGTATGGAATCGCGATCGCTGGTGAGCGGACGACGACCCACGACGACCAAGACTCGGGTGATGGCGCGATCCCAGCAACTCGTCCGCTTCGACGAGGAAGACGACACGGACCTGGGCGCCGACGAGATCGCGCTCGTGCTCGCGGCAATCGAACGCGCGTTGTCGCACGCGACTGCGCTGGTGTTCGAGGACTACAACAAGGGTGTGCTCGTACCGGAAGTGATCGCGCATGCGATTGCACTGGCCAAAGCGCGCAACATTCCGATCGTGGTCGATCCGAAGTTCCGCAACTTCTTCGCCTATCGCGGCGCGACGGTCTTCAAGCCCAACCGCCGTGAACTCGAGAGCGCACTCGGGGCTGCCGTCGATCTCGAGCATCCGGCTGCACTGCCGTCCACGTTCGAGCGACTCGGCGTCGAGCATCTGCTGCTGACGCTGGGTGAGCGTGGAATGGCGCTGGTATCGGCGGATGCCGTGGTGCACCGGGTGCCGACCACCGCGCGCGAGGTGTACGACGTGGTCGGTGCCGGCGACACGGTCACTGCCTATCTCGCGACAATGCTCGCGGCCGGGGCGACCGCGCTGGAAGCGGCCATCGTCGCCAACTTTGCGGCCGGCGTTGAGGTCGGCAAACTTGGCGCAGCCACGGTGACACCCACCGAAGTGCTCGACGCATACGACCAGCACACCGAGTCGCGCATTGCCGTGGCAGCACCCGCATCGCAGATTGACTGAGCGGCAAGCCGCGGACACACGAGGTGTAGCACCGCGTCCGAACATCGGCGTAGGTCCGGTAGCTTAGTTGGTTAAAGCGCTCGACTCATAATCGAAGGATCGTGGGTTCAAGTCCCACCCGGACCATGCAGTTTGGAGGTTCATCGCGCGGGGGGTTCCATCGCCTCAGCGCGACCATTACGTTTTCGTTCCGTCGTCGGCCGTGCAGGTCGCGCGCGGTTTTTAGAAGAGTCGTTCAGCGGTCGCGTAGCTCAGCTGGTTAGAGCGCTGCTTTCACACAGCAGAGGTCCGGGGTTCGAGTCCCTGCGCGACCATACAGAGATGGTTTTCATAAGCAGGCTGTCGCCTGACGAACGCAGCAGAGGCCGACGATCAGTGATCGTCGGCCTCTGCTGCGTTCCGGCGCCTGCGCCCGCGGCCAACCGCTACGGCAGCGACGCCTCTGCCGACACCGGTGCCGCTGCCGTGTCCGCACTCGCACGCGTCGCCGATTTCGCGGACGAAGCGGTGACCGTTATGCGCGCGCCGGCGTGCCGAAGGCGTCCCATCGTGCGTTCATCAAGACGCGCACGTACGATCATCATGTCACCGTCGTTGCGTTGATCAATGACCTCACCGTCGCGATGAATCTCCGCAAGCAGGCGACCGTTGGCGGCGGGCACCCGAATTTCAAGCAGCGGTCGCTGGTGACGGAGCGCAGCGCGCAGCGCCGACCGCAACGGTTCCAGTCCATCGGGCGACAGCGCAGACACGAATAACGTTCCCGGCATCAGGTTGCTGACACGCTGCTGCAGCGCCTCTGCATCATCCGCCGTGAGCGCATCCATCTTGTTCATGACGTGCAGCGTCGGCTGTTCGGCAAGCTCCAGATCGGAGAGGACCGCGTCCACGACATTGCGATGCTCCTCCCACGCCGGATGACTCGCGTCGATGACGTGCAGCAGCAAATCGGCCTCCCTCGCCTCGGCCAGCGTGGCACGAAACGACGCGACCAGATGGTGGGGCAGCTTCCGGATAAAGCCCACCGTATCGGTAAGGAGCACGGTGTAGCCGTCGCCGATCTCGACCTCACGCGTGAGCGGGTCGAGGGTGGCAAAGAGCCGATCCTCCACGAACACTTCGCGGTCGTTGGCCAGCGTGCGGAGAATCGAACTCTTCCCGGCGTTGGTGTATCCGACCAAGCCCACCCGAAAGCTCGTTTCCCGGCCGTGTCGCTGAATCTCTCGCGCGCGGTCGACGTCTTCGAGACGCTCGGCCAACACCTTGATCCGATGCTGAATGAGGCGACGGTCGGTCTCGAGCTGCGTTTCGCCTGGTCCGCGCACGCCGATGCCACCACGGAATTTCTCGAGGTGCGTCCACATCCGGGTGAGCCGCGGCAGCATGTACTTGAGCTGGGCCACTTCCACCTGCATTCGCGCTTCACTCGAACGCGCGCGGGTGGCAAAAATGTCGAGAATGAGCTCGGCGCGATCCATGACGCGCGTGTTCACCGCCAGCTCGATGTTCTTACTCTGCGCCGGTGAAAGCTCATCATCGAAAATCACGAGCGTGGCGCCCAGCTCCTGAATGCGCTGCTTCAGCTCCTCGATCTTGCCTTTGCCCAAATATGTGCCGGCATGCGGACGATCGAGTTGCTGCGTGAGGATGCCCACAACCTCCGCGCCCGCCGTGTCGGCAAGCCGGCCCAGCTCCTCGAGATGTTCGTCCATGTGAACGCGCGCACGGCTGCTCTTGGAAGGAGCCGCCACGAGCATGGCACGTTCAACTGGGTTGCTCAGGGTGATGATTTCGCGACTGATGAGCGTATTCCTGCGGTGACGGGTGCGGAGCGCGCCGACGCGATCCGGTGGTACGAACTGTTCTACGGCGTCAAAAACGAAACGGTGCCTACCGACCGTTGCCCGACACAGACGAGTATCGACCGGTGCGGCTGTACGGGCGGGTAAAGTTGCCGAGCGGCGTGCCCACCGTGAAGTCGCCGCGCACGCGGTAGTTGATGGTGCCCGCAGTCACGAGTGAACGACCGGCCGCGCCCAACCCGGCATACGTGAAACGAATGGGGAGGCGCACGACCGATGAGTCTCCGTTGGGCACGGAAAACCGCTCACCGAGTTCGCCGCTCCCGAGCTGCACGGAATCGACATCCACGATGTACGTCATCTTTAACGCATCGAGATTGTAGTTGTTGGGATTGTAGACCGACAGCACGACGTCTACGCTGCCACCGCTGATGCCGAGTCCGGTGACGGTAAACTCACGCAAGGTCACCACCGGCTCTTTGAACGTTGCACGGCCGAGCGACGCGCAGCCGACGACGACAAGCGCGAGCGTGAACGAGAGCACACCGATCCAACGACGACGAGCGGACGAAGACTGACCCATCAGGATGATTCTCCATTGTTGGTTGGCGTCGTGGCCGCGGATGATTCCGCGGTCGACGGTGGATCAGCTGCACGATCCCGCAATTGCGCCCACCAGGCGAGCCGCTTGGCGATGTCTCGCTCGAAACCAAACGGCCCCGGCTCATAAAACGTCTTCCCCTGCAGCACCTCAGGCAGGTACTCCTGTGGCGTGTACGCGTCGGGCACGGCATGCGCGTACTGGTACCCTGCCCCATATCCGAGTTCCTTCATGAGGCCGGTCGGCGCGTTCCGCAAATGCAGCGGCACCGGCGCACTCGGTGTAGCCCGGGCGGCCTCGAGCGCCGCTTTCCATGCTTCGTACACCCGGGCAGACTTGGGTGCCGTGGCGAGATACACCGCCGACTCGGCGAGCGCCAGTTCCCCCTCGGGCGATCCGAGACGCTCGAAAGTCTCCGCCGCCGTGGTGGCGACCACGAGCGCTTGCGGATCGGCCAATCCGATGTCCTCGGTGGCCATGCGGATCATCCGTCGCGCGATGTAGCGCGGGTCTTCGCCGCCGTCGATCATGCGTGCGAGCCAATAGAGCGCACCTTGCGGATCGCTCCCGCGCAACGACTTGTGCAGCGCGGAAATGAGATTGAAGTGCTCTTCGCCGCTCTTATCGTAGCGGGGCACGCGATGCTGCACCGCGTCCTCCACGACCGCGCGCGTAATCTCACTGTGATCCGGCGTCAGCGCCGCCGCCGCCTCCAACACGCCCAGCGTGCGTCGCGCGTCGCCGTCGGCGAGTTGGGCAAGGAGTGCACGTGCTGACGTCTCAATTCGAATGCCGCGCGCTCCCAATCCGTGGCTCACGTCCGTCAACGCACGATCGATCAAACCTTCGAGCGCCACGGAAGGAATCGGCTCGAGTACGAGGACACGCACCCGCGACAAGAGCGCACCGGTTAACGCGAACGACGGATTCTCTGTCGTTGCACCAACGAGAACGATCGTGCCGCTCTCCACATGAGGCAGAAACGCGTCCTGCTGCGCGCGGTTGAACCGATGGATTTCATCCACGAACAGAATGGTACCCCGTCCGAGATCGCGCCGTCGCTCCGCCTCGGCGACGACTTCGCGCACCCGCGCGACACCATCGCTCACCGCCGAGAACGAGACAAAGGCGGCGTCGGCAGACTGCGCGAAGAGTCGCGCCAGCGTGGTTTTGCCGACGCCGGGCGGGCCCCACAGCACCATCGAATCGATGATGCCGCGTGACAGCGTCTCACGGAGCGGCTTGCCCACTCCGAGTAAATGCTCCTGTCCGATGTACTCATCGAGGGTGCGCGGACGCAGGCGCGCCGCCAACGGCTCGGCGACACGCCCGGCAAAGAGCGACGGCCCCGTCGATGCGTCGCCGCCGCCCGACTTGCTCATCGAGCGTCGTCCGCGAGGCGGGAAACCGCGACCAGGCCCAGCCGCCCTGCCCCCGACGCCAGCGCCTCGCTGAGTTCAGCGACCGGCGCGAGCGACTCCGGGCCAATGCGCCATACGGCCGGCGGCACAGAAGTACGCTCGTGCAGACCCAGCCCGTCGAGGAGGTACAACCAGCGGTCGGTTCGTGAGCACAGCACCACCAACAGCTCGGGCGTGAGCGACAGCTGATCGTCCGCAGTCACCAGCGTGACCTCAACTCCGCCATAGGTAGCGAGCAGAATCCGGAGCCGACCCACGACCTCGCGCACGTCTGGTAGTGCCAGCAACTCACCACGCCATTCCTCACGATCGCGCAGACTTTCGATGAACACGTCGACGGCAGGATCCAGATGGACCGCCAGCAGGTGCAGCAGATCGACGGCGCGTTCGGCGGTGACGCCGACGCGGGCGATGGTGAGCGGTCCGGATCGGGTGACGACAAACCAGCCCGGAGCACGACCGAATCGGCGGGTGGCCTCGCTTTCGGCGCCGACGAGATCAAGCATGGCTTACGACTCCGCGGCGGCCGCGATCACGCGCGCCCGCTCCAGCAGCGTGTCTCGTCGGTTGCTGGTGGGATCGTCGACAACGCCCGCCAGCAGCGCCGAGAGCACGCGACCATACAGCGGACCGGGACGAATCCCAGCTCCCCGAAGGTCGTCCCCATCGATGGCCAGATCGCCTATCTCGATCGGATCTCGGAACGCGATGTGGAGCGCACGCCGGTACACGGACCGCACGCGCGCCGGTGGTACGCGCGCCGGCCGCACGCGCGGCGACGTGGCGGTGCCAACCAAGTCGCTGGACGAGGCGGCGTGCCAGTGCGCGGCAGCCAGACGGAGTAACGCGGATACGCGGGTACGGCCCACCTGCGCGGCCAGGCGTCGAATGGCGGCATCGGACATGTCCGCATCACCTGCAACGGCGGCGGTGAGCACGGGACCGAGCTGCTGCCAATGCCCCGCGAGGGCGCCGATCCAGGCGATATCCTGATTCGAGCAGCGCAGAGCCTTGAGGGCAGACTCGACCGCCTTGCCGTCGACATCGCCAAAGAGCGCGGCGACGCGCAGCGCACGCCGCTGCGGTCGCGTGGGCGGACCGGGAAGCGGCAAGCAATCCACGGCGGCAAGCGACGCGTCCGACACAGTCGCCAAGGCAGGAATGAGCGAGGCAAAGGCGCCGGCCTCGCGCCAGCGCCGCAACGCACGAGAAGGAACCCGGACCTGCTCCATGGTTTTGTCCAGCTCCTGCTTGACCCGCTCCGGTGACAAGCGGTCTAAAAACGGCGCGCTCCCCACAATCGCCTGCCAGGTCGCTGCCTCGATTTCGAAGCCGAAACGCGCCGAAAAACGGATAGCCCGAAGCGCCCGCAGCCGATCCTCCCGCAACCGTGCCTCAGCGTCACCCACGGCGCGAACAATTCCGGCGGCCAGGTCGCGCGCTCCGCCGAACGGATCGTGCAGCGACCGCGCCATCGGATCGTACGCGATGGCATTAATGGTGAAGTCCCGGCGGGCCAGATCATCATCCAACGACGCGCCAAACTCTACGACCGCGTGGCGTCCATCGGTTTGGACGTCTCGCCGGAACGTAGTGACCTCGTGCATGGTGCCGCGCCCATCCAGCACACCCACCGTGCCAAACTCAATGCCCACCGGCACCGTCCGCTTGAACAGCTTGCGCACGACGTTGGGCGTTGCAGCCGTCGCCAAGTCCCAGTCCAAGCTGACCAACCCCAACATGGCGTCCCGAACCGCTCCACCAACACACCACGTCTCGTAGCCGGCCGCGCGCAACGTACGGACGATCTCGATGACCGGCCCAGGGACGACAATGATTGAGGGCACTGCCTGATCGGAGGTCATCCGCAGAGGACGCTTCCCCCATTCACGTTCAGCACTTCACCCGTGACATGCCGAGCCAACGGGCTGGCCAGAAAGAGAATCGGTCCGGCGATGTCCTCCGCTGAGGCGACGCGACGAAGCGGAATGGCCGCCTCGATCCGGCTGCGTCCTTCGCCGGCGAACGGTAGCACGACCGCTTCCGTGTCGACCCAGCCGGGGGCAACGCAGTTTACCGTGACATCCCGCGGACCGAGCTCGACCGCCAACGACTTCACGAACGAGATCATGGCCCCCTTGGACGCCGCGTAGTCCGCGTGCCCAGCCTCCCCCCGCTGACCCGCCGTGCTGGCCACGAAAATCATGCGCCCTCCCGTCGGCAAGACCGGCACCACCGCACGAGACGCAAAGAACATCGCGTCCAGATTGCTTGACATGGTCGTGCGCCACCGATCAACCGAAAGATTTTCCACATGCTCCGGATTCGGTGGCCAAACACCAGCGTTTCCCACAAAGATATCCACACCACCGAAGTTATCAACAGCGGCCTGAATCAGCGATTCATTTGCTGTTCTTGTGGATAAATCGCCGGAATGTGCAAAACTCTCAACGCCGAGCGCACGCAGCTCGACGACGAGCGCCTCTGCTTCCGTTGCGCGAGATCGGTAGGCCACGGCGACATGCGCACCGGCTTGTGCCAACATGCGCGAGACGGCCGCGCCGATTCCGCGTGATCCGCCCGTCACGACCGCACGCTTCCCCCGTAGATCAATCATGCGAACACTCGCGCTACATCCATGAGATATCAGGTGAGATTATGGTAATTAAGCTAATGTTTGGCATGTGTTTGCGAACATCAGTGGTGAAGATCATTAGAGGGACTGTTCGATCGCGTCGCAGATAGCGTGTTCGATACAGAGGTGAATCTCTTGCGCCCGGTCCGTTCGATCGGTCGGGACAATCAGCATGAGATCCACGACGGACTTGAGTGCGCCACCGTCTTTGGCCGACAGCGCCAGGACTGGGACGCGTTTCTCGCGCGCCGCCTCCGCCGCACGGATCACATTTGCTGAGTTGCCGCTTGTCGAGTGGATAATCAGTAGATCTCCCGGCTTGGCGAGCGCCTCAATCTGACGGGAAAATATGTGATCGAATCCGAAGTCGTTGCCGGCAGCCGTGAGCAGCGACGTATCGGTGGTCAGGGCAATGGCCGGGTACGCGGGGCGATTTCGCATGTACCGCACCACGTATTCGGTGGCCATGTGCTGGGCATCGGCGGCTGATCCTCCGTTGCCGCAGAAGAACAGGGTGCCGCCGCCCGCAACGGTTTGGCGCACCATTTCCAGCGCACGCTCGATCTCACCACCGAGATGTTGGGCGGTGCGGAGCGCCGTCTCGGAGAGCTCGTAAAGCGCTGCGGTGATCGAAGGGGGAGGTGTTCCCGTCATCTGCTTGGGATAGTAGAGGTCAACTACCGAACAATCGCTTGAGCCGACCGAGCAATCCGGTCGCAAGTGGCGGCACGGGAATCGGGTCGTCGTTCGACAAGACGCGCTCGGCGTTGGTGCGCGTGAGCAGGTCAATCTGCAGATCAGCGCCGCGCTCCGAGAGCCATTCTCGCGCTGCGTGGAGGGACCGCTGGTCGCCGTGATTGTCGGACGCCAGCACGTCGATCAGGCCTTGACCGAGCATCGCGCGAGCGAGTTCGGCGGGCAGTCCACGTCCGAGCAGCACAGACACGTCCGTTTGGATCACCACGCCGATCTCGCGCCACTCGCGGACCAGCTCGAGCGTGCAACCGAAGTAGCGTTCAGGATGAGCCAGGACCGGAGTCCGTCCGCATCTGGCGATGCGTCGCAGCTCCACCGATGCTCCCCGCGGAATACCCCCGCGGGTGAATTCGACCAGCAGTGCCTGCGAGCCGGCCAGGGTCAGCTCCGGGGCTGTCAGGTCTACGCCCGGTGTGTCCAGCATGATCTCCCAGCCGAGCTTCAACTCCGGCAGCGCGGGGGCGTGTGCGCGCAGGTCGGCGAGGATTTTCAGGTGCTCCTGATACGGCGCGTACGCGGCCTGTGACGCGTTGAGATGCGGGGTACACACCACAAGGGTGACGCCGTCGCGCGCGAAGCGCTCGAGCACCGGCACCGAGACCTCGATGGACGCGGACCCGTCGTCGACGCCGGGAAGCAGATGTGAATGAATGTCGATCACGCCGCAATGCACCTCATGGGAAGCAACCGACGTTCGGCGCGAGTGGCGGAATCACCACCACCGCGCTGGCGCCGACCGACTTAGTCGGGGCGTTCTCCGGGCAATGCGGCCAGTCTTGCCATTGCACGGGCAGCACGGGCTTCGAGCCGTTCCGGCGCGTCGGCCGCCGCTTGAAAAGCATACGTCACCAGCGCGTCGACCGTGAGCAGGTCGAGCGCGGAGCCGCGTGAAGTCGATCCCGAGGCCAGGAGTTCGTCGAGCAACCGTTCGCCGGCGTCGAGGCACGCCTCAGGGGCGCGGTCGGCGCGTTCTCCCGCGTACGGCTGCAGGGCGCTCGCCAATCGTGCTGCCAGCGCCGGAGGAGGCGTGGGATCCACGGCCAACAACCAGTCTCCGATGGTCGGCATGTGCATGGTTTCTGCGCCGGAGGTGGATTTGAATTCCATCGCGCCTGTCATCAACCGCCGACGGCGAGGCGAGCAACAATGTCCGTGGCCGCCGCGAGTGCGGCATCAACCTGCGCGCCATCGATGCCGGCTTGGGCCATATGCGGCTTCCCGCCACCACGACCGCCAACAACGGCTGCCACGTCGCGCACGACCACGTCGGCCCGAATGCCGCGATCACGCACGTCGTCGGTCGACACGGCGAGCAGTGCTCCCTTGCCGTCGCCAAGCTGAGCGCCGAGAACCGCGACGCCGCTTCCCATCGCCTCGCGGACCGCGTCCCCGAGCGCCTGTAGTGACTTCACATCCGCCACGTCCACCCGTGCGGCCACGAAGCGTACACCGGCATTGTCGGAGGCGGCTGCTGCGATCTGCTGCGCCTGTCCTCCTCCAGCGCCGCTACCGCCGCGCATGGCGGCGTCCAGGCGCTTCTCCAACTGCTTGCGCTCATCGATCAGCGTTTCCAGCTTGCGGTCGATCTGCTCGAGATTGGGTGACGCGCCACCGATGGGCACTTTGAGACGCGAGGCCACCTGCCCGAGCACCCGATCACGTTCGGCGAGATGCTCGAACGCACGTCGTCCGGTCACCGCCTCGATGCGGCGCACGCCGGCCGCAACGCCCGCTTCGGCCACAATGCGCAGGAGTCCGATTTCTGATGTGTTGCGCACGTGCGTTCCACCGCAGAGCTCGACCGAGAGCTCCGCAATCTCCACGACGCGCACGACGTCTCCGTACTTCTCACCGAAGAGCGCCATGGCGCCTTGCGACACCGCGTCCGCGTATGACTCTTCGCGAGTGCGCACCGGCGCCGCAGACCAGACGCCGGCGTTCACCAGCGACTCGATCGCCGCGAGCTGTGCTGACGTGAGCGGCCCGTGATGCGTGAAGTCGAAGCGCAAGCGGTCTGGCGAGACGAGTGAGCCCGCCTGATGAACATGCTCGCCGAGCACGTTGCGCAGCGCGGCGTGCAGCAGATGCGTCGCGGTGTGATTGCGTTCTGTGTCGTGGCGGCGTGCGCGGGGCACGATCGCGTGCGCGGCCCCAAAGACGATCTCGCCCGTGACGGCACCAACGGCGGCTATGCGCCCATCGACTTTTCGGACGTCGGTCACCTCGACGGACCAGCCGTCCCCTGCGATTGTCCCTTGATCGGACACCTGTCCACCGGACTCCGCGTAGAACGGCGTGTCGCGCAGCATGACGGCAACCCGGCCGTCTGGAAGTTCGCGAACCGCCGTGACGATCGTGTGGGCTTCGGTGACGTCGTATCCGACGAACCGTCCGAGGCCTGCCGCGTGTTGCTTGTCATGCGACCAGCGTGTCGGGTCGGCGAAATCATCGCTGCTGACGGCGATTTGTCGCGTCTTCCGCTCGTCTTGCGACTGTTTGCGCTGTGCGGCGAGTGCCCGTTCAAAGCCACTGATGTCTACGCGATAGCCGCGTTCGCGCGCCATCAGCTCGGTCAGATCGATCGGGAAGCCAAACGTATCGTACAGTCGGAACGCATCGTCGCCGGCGATCGACCCGCGCAAGTTGCTCGATCCTTGGGTGGAGGCGAGGGGAGCAAGCTCTTCGAAGCGGGACATGCCCGCGTCGATGGTGGCCAGAAAGCGCTCTTCCTCGGCGCGCGTGGTCTCCAGGATGTGTTTTCTGCGCACGTGCAACTCAGGATACAAGTCGCGCATCGATTCGATCACAACCTCCACGATATGCACGAGCGTCGGCTCGCGTCGGCCGAGCAGCCAGGCGTGGCGCACGGCTCGGCGCAGAATGCGACGGAGCACATAGCCGCGTCCCTCGTTTGACGGAAAGACACCGTCTGCGAGGAGGAACGAGACCGCGCGTGCGTGATCGGCGATGACGCGGAACGACGCCGGGTCGATCTCCTTGCCATCGACGCCGACGGCCGTGCCGAGGCCGATACCCGGGCGATACGGATATTTGACGCCGACGACGTCTTCGACGCGCGCGATGAGCGGCGCGAACAGATCGGTGTGGAAGTTGTTGGTGACGCCCTGCAGGACAGCGGCGATCCGCTCAAGTCCCGCGCCCGTGTCGACAGACGGCTTGGGGAGTGGGACGAGAGTGCCGTCCGCCTGCCGGTCGAACTGCATAAACACGAGGTTCCAGATCTCGAGGAATCGTCCGGCTTCAGCGCCTTCCACGAAGGCATCGAGTCCATACTCGTCGAGATCGGTGCGCGTCCACTCGCCATGCGCATCGTTCGGAAAGGCCCAATCAGGGGCGATCTTCGCCAAATCGACGTAGATCTCGGTGCACGGTCCGCACGGACCCGTGTCAGCCATCTGCCAGAAATTGTCCTTGGCGCCGAGTCCATAGATGCGACTGTCTGGCACATCAGCCACGTCTTTCCAGAGCTGTCGCGCTTCGTCGTCTTCATGGAAGACCGTTACGCGGAGATGTTCGCGTGGGATTTTCAGTTCTACGGTGACGAATTCCCACGCGAAGCGAATGGCGTCGCGCTTGAAGTAGTCGCCGAAGGAAAAATTGCCGAGCATCTCGAAGAACGTGTGATGCCGTGCCGTGTGTCCGACCTGTTCGAGGTCGTTGTGCTTCCCTCCGGCTCGGACGCACTTCTGCGACGTGGTCGCGCGCCGCTTTCCGTCGGGCGCGTCTTCCATGCCGAGAAAGACTTTCTTGAACTGGACCATGCCGGCGTTGGTAAACAGCAGGGTCGGGTCATCGGCCGGAACGAGCGAGGAGCTCTGTCGGACGGCGTGGCCATTCTTCTCGAAGAAGGCCAGGAATCGGGTGCGGATTTCGGTCGCGAGCATAGGTGCGGAAATATAGACGACGCGCTTGGCAACGTCTCAGGGGTCTTCGGTCTTTCGGCGCTGTTCGTCGAGGATCGTACGAATGGCGGCACCGCCGAAGCCGCGTCGCTGCAGGAACCCGATCAGTCGTCGCCGTGCGACGACGGGCTCGAGCGCGGCGAGGGAGCGTGCGCGCTTCTCCGCGGCGGCTCGACAGGCCGTGAGTTCGTCGAAGCCATCGTCGGCGATCGCATCGGCGACGGCGGCATCGGCGTCGCGCCCAGTGATGCCTTTGCTCCTCAGCGTTTGCCGCACCCGAGTGGGCGCCTGTCCTCGGCGGAGTCGGGAGGCGGCTTCCGCGCGTGCCACCTCTTCGTCCGACAACACACCGGAGTGTGCGAGCCGATCGAGGGCGACATCGATGAGTGTGAGGTCGGGCTGTTTGCGCCGCAGTCGCAGTTCGAGTTCGCGACGGGTGCGGCGGCCGCGTGCCAGCATGCCGAGTGCCAGAGCGACGAGGTCGCTGATGGCGGCTTCGCGAACGAGGAGGGCGAGCGCGTCTGGCCCGAGTGTTGCCCCGACGCGCGTGGCTCCGCTGTCCGCCAGCGCGGCAACGCCCACTATAAACGACCGTCCGTCGCTGATGGTGACGGCATAGCGGCCCGGTGCGCGTGGTGATTCGCGCAGCGCAGTAACGGTCACGGGAGGCGACTCTGGTTCGCTCCCGGACGGAAAAAGAGCCGAGGGGCTACTCACGACGAGCCGTGGTGATCCGGGCACCACTTCACGTCGCAAGCCACCCCCCGGCCCGCCTTTTTCCACGCTTCCATGCGGACGCGCGGCCTCTATTCCTCGACTTCTTCGACGGCCGCGTCTGGGTCTGCCTTGATGCCGAGCACGACTTTCACCTTCTCTTCGATTTCCGCCATCATGACGGGATTGTCCTTCAGGAACATTTTGGCGTTTTCGCGTCCCTGGCCGATGCGCTGGGTGCCATAGCTGTACCAGGCGCCGGACTTGTCGATAATTCCGGCTTCGGAGCCGATGTCGACGAGCAGCGAGACGTGGCTGATGCCTTCGGCGTACATGATGTCGAATTCTGCCTGCTTGAAGGGCGCAGCGACTTTGTTCTTGACGACCTTTACGCGCACGTGCGATCCGATCACTTCTTCCTTTTCCTTGACCGGACCGATGCGACGAATGTCGAGGCGCAGTGAGGCGTAGAACTTGAGTGCCTTACCGCCCGTGGTGGTTTCCGGGCTGCCGAACATGACGCCGATCTTTTCGCGCAGCTGGTTGATAAAGACGACGGACGTCTTGGAGCGCGCGATGGCGCCGGTGAGCTTGCGCAGCGCTTGGCTCATGAGGCGCGCCTGGAGACCAACGTGCGAGTCGCCCATGTCGCCTTCGATTTCGGCCTTGGGCACCAGCGCCGCGACCGAGTCGATGACGACGATGTCCACCGCACCGGAGCGCACCAGAATTTCGCAGATCTCGAGTGCCTGCTCTCCCGTGTCAGGCTGCGAGATCAGCAAGTTTTCGATGTCGACGCCGAGCTTCTTGGCGTACTCGGTGTCGAGGGCATGTTCCGCGTCGATGAAGGCAGCGACGCCGCCGGCCCGCTGCGCGTTGGCGACGACGTGCAAGCACAACGTCGTCTTGCCGCTGGACTCGGGGCCGTAAATCTCGGTGATGCGACCGCGCGGAATTCCACCCACGCCGATCGCCGCATCCAGATTGATCGCGCCCGTCGGAATCGATTCCACGCGCACTTTGGAATCGGTGCCGAGTCGCATAATGGAGCCCTTGCCGCAGCTCTTTTCGATTTGCGCGACCGCGAGCGCCAGGGCCTTGCGCTTGTCGTCCGTCATCGCCGTGCTTGCCATGTATCCGCCGTCGTGAGTAGTGAAGCCGCCATGCCCTGGCCCGCAAGAATTTACCGTCGGCGCGAGCAGGACCAAGACCCGAACAAACTACGAAGAATCCCCGATGTGGACAACTGCCAGTTTTCAGTCACTTTGACCGCACTACTGCACTGAGAAGGCGTGCGGAATGTGCCGAATGCGGACGGAGGGCTCCGAAATCAGCACGCCGATCACGTCAAACTGGTACGAATACGAAGATACACCGAACCTGTCGATCCAGACCTGTGCGGATCGGATCAGCTCCCGACGTTTGCGCGGATGCACCGCGTCGACTGGCGATCCGAATCCGACACCTCGCCGAGCTTTGACCTCAACGAAGGCGATTCGCTCCCCTTGTCGAACGATCAAATCGATGTCGCGGTGTCCGCTGCGGAATCGGTGGGCGACGATCTGCCATCCGTCGCGCCGAAGCCAACGGGCGGCGATCCGCTCACCGAGCAAGCCAAGTTCCTGTCGAGCGTGGGTCATGACATACGGTACCATCGAAGCATCGCGCGATCGTCACCGAAAGCGCGCACGCAGGGCATTTCCAACGCGCGCGGCGAACCGCACCTTTCCGACCGTTCTGCTCGCCATCCTTTTACACACTCCGTATGCGCCCATCCCCGCTCGGCACCGCGTTCGCGCTCGTCGTTCTTGCTTCGACTTCGTACGTGGCTGCACGCCCCGCTGGCCCGCTGCCGGCATTGGGGCCCCTGCTTGATCCGGTGCACGGCGTGTGGAGCGCCGCACGGACCGCAGAGTTGGCGGCCGATGCGTCCGCGTCGATTGCGGGCTTATCCGGCACCACGAAGGTCGTGTATGACGACCGCGCCGTGCCGCACATTTTCGCGACCAATGTGAGTGACGCGTACCGTGCGCTCGGCTACGTGGTGGCGCGCGACCGGCTGTTTCAGCTGGAGATCCAAGGGCGCGCAGGCGCCGGTACGCTCACCGAGCTCGTAGGAGCGCGGGCCTTACCGGTTGATCAGGCCACGCGCGCATCGGGGATGCCAAGGTCCGCCGAACAGCGATTGGCGAAGCTCGATACCGCGGGTGCGTCGTGGCGCGTGATGCGCGCGTACGTGGATGGCGTCAATGCGTACATCGAGACGCTCCCGCCGTCGGAGTATCCCATCGAGTACAAGTTGCTGGGCCGTACGCCAACACGAATGCAGCTCATCGACATTCTCCATCTCTTGAACAGGATGGGCGCCACGTTGGCGACTTCCAGTGACGAGTTGACGCACCTTGCAGCGAGTGCACGCGTGGGTCGGGTTGCGGCGGATGCATTGTTTCCCGTGCACTCGCCGATCGTGGAGCCGATTCAGCCCAATAGCGACCGGGCACCACGCTTCGATGCGGTTCGCATTCCCGCGCCGGGGACGCCCGACGCAAAGGCCGTGGCGATGCTTGATGCGATGGGACCGCGCGGACCGTCGTCGCTCGTGGCATTTGCGCCAGAGCGCACGCCCGATGCGATCGGCAGCAACAACTGGGCAGTGTCGCCGTCGCGCAGCGCGAGTGGCAAGGCACTACTCGCGGGCGATCCGCATCTCGAACTGACCTTACCGTCGATCTGGTACGAGGTTCATCTGGTGGTTCCCGACACGCTGGACAGCTATGGCGTGACCATTCCCGGCGCACCGGGTGTGGTGATCGGGTTTACGAAGGCTGTGGCGTGGACCTTCACGAACACCGGCGGCGACGTGATGGACTACTACGTCGAGCAGGTCGACGACGTGGCCGCGCCGAAGAGCTACAAGCTTGATGGGGAATGGAAGCCGTTGGAGCTTCGCGCGGAGCAGTACCGCGATCCGACAGGGAGCGTTGTCGGCACGGATACGTTGCGCTTCACGCACCGCGGTCCGATGAATAGGGTCGGTGCGGAGTGGATTTCGGTGCGGTGGACCGTGCTCGAGTCGATGCGCGTGCTCGAGGGGTTCGAAGCGGCGGTGCGCGCGAGGACATCGGACGAGCTGTTGGACGGTATGGCGACCATGTACGAATCGCCGGCGCAGAACATGCTCACGGCGGACACCAGCGGTACCATCGCCATCCGCTCGACCGGGCGGTATCCGATTCGGCCGGGTGACGAGCGCGGTGACTGGTTGCGTGATGGGAGTGTGTCGGCGAGCGATTGGACGGGCGCGTGGGCGGTGAGCGACTACCCGCAGGCGTTCCGACCGGCACAGGGATTCCTCGCCTCTGCCAATCAGGAGCCGTTCGATCCAAAGGTGCAGCCACGCTACTTCGGCGCCGACTGGGAACGACCGTGGCGTGCGATGCGCATCAATACGCTGCTGCGCGCGGACAGCGCGGTTACGCCGGACGCGATGCGCCGATACCAATCCGATCCCGGCAGCGCGCGCGCCGATCTCTTCGTTCCCGCATTGCTGTCGGTCGCGCGTTCGTCGACGGATCCGCGCGTTGCACGCGCGTCAACCTTGCTCGGCGAGTGGGACCGACGTTACACACCGGACAATCGCCGCGCCGTGCTGTTCGAGGAGATGATGCGACTGCTGTCGTTGCGGCTCTGGGATGAATTCCAGACGGACAGCGTGCGCAACCCGATCCCCAACGACATGATGACGGCCGTACTCTTGCGCGATTCGGCCAGCGTGTGGTGGGATGACCGACGCACGCCGGAGGCAGAGACACGTGATGCGCTGTTGACCGCAGTAGTGAAGGCGGCGCTCGACAGCGTGATCGCGCGACATGGCGATCCCGCCTCCGACGGGTGGCGTTGGGACAAGGTGCGGCACGCGAACATCTTTCACCTCACACAGTTGCCAGCTTTCTCACGCCTCGAGGTGCCGGTACAAGGTGGGAACGCCACGTTGTGGCCGTCCACCGGCAACGGGCGGCATGGTCCAAGTTGGCGCATGGTCGTCGAGATGAGTACGCCGAGACGGGCGTGGGCCACGTACCCAGGCGGCCAGTCTGGCAATCCCTTGAGCAGGTGGTACGACAATCGAATTGATGGGTGGTCACGCGGCGAGCTCGATACGCTGCGTTTGCCCGCGTCCGAGACAGATCTGCCGCCGACGCAACGACGCGCGCAGTTGGTGCTCACCCCTGCTGGAGCGGCCCGATGAAGCGGCCGCTGCAAATTCTCCTGCTCGCTGCACTCTTTGCTGCGGGCACATTGCTGCTGGGCTGGTGGACGCTGCCGATCATTGCCGCAGCCTACGCGTTGCTGAAACGCGACCGCACTGCGCCGCGCGACACGATGCTGGCGGCAACGTTTGCTTGGATTTTCCTGCTGAGCCGTTCCATGAGCGCCCCTGCGTTTTCCACGCTGCTCGAACGACTCGGCCGGATCTTCCCGCTGCCCGGCATCGGCGTCCTGCTTCTCACACTCGTGCTCGCGATGCTCCTGTCCTGGAGCGCGGCGCGCGTGATCACCGGCTTCACGGCCTCAACGCGGACCTGAGCAATGCGCACTTTTCCCGGTGGTAGCATCGGTCAATTGATTGGTGGATACCGTGCACGTCGTCGTGCCGCCCGGGCCGGGCTGGTAGCCGTGACGCTGGCGCTCTCAGCGCACGCCCTTGAGGCGCAGGGAGAGCGAATTGATGCGCCCACGCTGGCGCGCATTCGCGACGAAGGTCTGCAGCGTTCGCAGGTGATGGAGCATATCAGCTGGTTGTCCGATGTGTACGGCCCTCGCCTTACCGGCAGCGACAACATCGAGCAGGCGGCGGCGTGGACCATGAAGACGCTCCGCGACTGGGGACTTGCCAACGTACACGATGAGCGATGGGCGTTCGGGAAGGGATGGCAGTTGCAGCGCTTTTCAGCAACGCTGCTTTCGCCGCAGGTGCAGCCGCTGATTGCGCTGCCCAAAGCCTGGTCGCCGGGTACCTCCGGTAGCGTCACCGCCGATGTGGTCCGACCCATCATCGAAAGTGAAGCAGATCTGGCCAAGTACCGCGGAACGCTTCGCGGCAAGATCGTGCTTACGCAACCGTTACGTGCGGTGCGCATGCTGGACGGCCGTATCGTGTTGCGTATGACCGACAAGGAGATTGCCGAAGCGCGTGCAGAGCAGCCGGCCGCTGCGGGTCGCGCCGGCGGTGCCGGTCCGGCCGGTGCACGCGTCGCGGCAAGCTTTCAGACACAGATCAACGCGTTCTACAAAGCGGAAGGTGTTGTCGCGCTGCTCGATCGCGGAGCAGACGCGGATTCATCGGCGGGGGGCAGCGATCTCCCGTGGGTGACGCAGCGGACCGACGGCGGAACGATCTTTGTGGGCGCGGGCGGAACGCGCGACTCGACCGCAGGCACCGGACTCCCAACCGTCACGTTGGCGGTCGAGCACTACAACCGTATGCTGCGTGTCATGGACAAGAAGCTGCCGGTCCGTCTGCAGCTCGACATCGGCGTGCAGTTTCTTGATGAAACGACACCGCGCGGCTTCAACATCATTGCGGAAATTCCCGGGACGGACCCGGCGCTCAAAGACGAGTACGTGCTGATCGGGTCGCACTTCGATTCGTGGCACGGAGGAACCGGGGCGACGGACAATGCAACTGGAAGCGCAGCGATGATGGAGGCGATGCGTATTCTCACGTCGATCGGCGCCAAGCCACGGCGCACCATCCGACTTGCCCTCTGGGGTGGTGAGGAGCAAGGACTGCTCGGCTCCAACGCCTACGTGCGGCAACATCTGGGAGACGCACGCACCATGGAGCTCAAGCCGGAGCAGGCGAAGATCGTGGCGTACTACAACATCGACAACGGCACCGGCAAAATCCGCGGTGTCTGGATGCAGGGAAACAAGGCGATAGAGCCCGTCTTCAAGGCGTTCACGGCGCCGCTGGCCGACCTGGGCGTGGACATTCTCGGTCCGCGATCGGTCGCCTCCACGGATCATACCCCGTTTGACGCACTGGGCATTCCCGCGTTCCAGTTTGTACAGGAGCGCTACGAGTACAACTCACGCACGCATCACTCCAACATGGACGTGGTCGATCGCGTGCAGCCCGACGACATGAAACAAATGTCGACCGTAGTGGCGACGATGGCGTACCTGACCGCGATGCGCGACAAGCCACTGCCGCGTAAACCGCAGCCTGCGCCGCGTCCACGCGGGAATCAGTAGTCGGTCAACGCGAATGCACGGTGCTGCGCGCGGGGACTCAGAGTCCTCGGCGCGCAGCAAGCATGAGACCGGGGTCGTCACTGATGATTCCCTGCACGCCGCCGCGCCACAGTCGGAGCGCCTGAGACGGATCGTTGATCGTCCATACGTGCGTGACCACGCCGGCGGTTCGTGCGGTGCGAGCGATCGCGAGCAATGGAATCGGAATCCCGCGCCAGCTTGGCGGAATGCACAGCGCCTGATACGGCTGCGGGCCAATCGACCGACCGCGAACGGCGGGGAGCAGTAGTCGGGATGTATCGACATTCGTAGCGCCTGTCGCGAAGCCTAGCTCGCGTAGCGGCTCAATCGCCGCTGCATCGAATCCGGCCACGATCACCCGATGGGATAGGTCGTGACGGCGAATGGCTTCCAGAAGGAATGAACTGGCCGTGGCCGTCTTCAGCTCGAGGATCAGCGGTAGTTCTCGAGGGAGGGCCTCGATGACTTCGTGGAAGGTAGAGATCGTCACACCACGATTGCGCCACGGGAACGTGGCCCCGCGATCAGACGTGAACCGTGCGCCCGCGTCCAATGTGCGCAACTCAGCCACGGTGCGGCTCGCGACCGGTCCGCTCCCATCCGTCGTGCGTTCAAGCGTGTGATCGTGGATCACCACGAGCACGCCGTCGCGTGAAAGGTGCAAATCCATCTCAAGCGCATCCGCGCCGAGCGCGACCGCTTCGAGAAAGGACGGTAGCGTGTTCTCGGGGGCGTGCGCGCGATTGCCGCGATGTCCAATGACCGGATGGGCCTGCGGGTCGAGCAGAATCATATGATGGGAAGGATGCCAGGACCTTGGGCGAATGCGCAACGCGGGGCGACACGCTCCGTGCGCATCGCCCCGCAACAATCAGTATCGCCCGTGGTTCAGTCCGCGATCAGAATGAGTACTGCAGTCGCGTCATGATGAGCCGGCCGATCTCCGGGACGCCCGGGAAACTGCGCACACGGTTATCAAGAATGTTGGACGCGTTCAGGGACCACATCAGTCTCTGATCGCCAACATTGAACCGCTTGGAGACCTGCGCGTCGAACGTGACCGCCTCAGGGACATTCTCGTAGCAGAAGGTGCCGGTCGCAGCAGGGGCGCAGCGGTTGAAGCCGGTACCGGTTGGCGTGGTGGTGGGCGCACCAGGCTGACCAGCCGCGATCGGGAAGGCCACATTAGTTGCGTAGACGCCGGAGTTCACCGGATAGGACTCGTTGTAACGCGCGCGCGATTCGAAGCCGATTCCATTCTCTTCGTTGCGATAGCGAAATCCGAAGGAGCCGCGCGAGTTGGGCGAGTTTGACATGAGCGGCGAGCCGTTACCGCCCGGAATGCCGTTGAAGACATTCTGGCTCTGATAGCTGTAGGCGATGTCGAAGGTGAGACGGTCGGTCGCGACCAAGTCGGTGGCAACGTCGAGGCCGCGTACCCACAGTTTCTGCTTCGATGTGAGGTAAGTGGCGTAGATGGCGTTCGGACGCGTGTTGGGGTCGTTGAACGTGACGACGCCGAGGGGCAGTGACGCGACCTGCGGCGTCAGCCCCGTCACCAACGCCGTGACGAGCTGTCCAACCTGAGCCGGAGTGAACCCGAGTGGCGTGAGCTGCTGGCCGAGCGTCGCGCCAAGCTGCTGGCCGAGGTATCCGCCAAGCTGGGCCGGGTTGCCGAAGAACACGTTCGGCGTGGAAAGTGCCGCCGAGGTGCCGACGTCACCGCGTTCCTGTCCCCAAAGCGAGATGTCATAGCGGAAGCGGTTTCCGATGATGCCCTTGTAACCCACTTCGTATGTGTTGTTGAACGACGCAGACAGCGGTGCAATGTCGGTGATCTGCGCGCCGGTGAGCGGTGTGGTAGCGCTCGAGATGTACGAGACGCGCGTGGCGAGATCGGTGTTGGTGGGCTGACGTGTGCCGAGGAACGTGACCGCATTGCCAGCGATGGTGGCGGCGAGCGCCTGCGCTTGTGCCGCCGGCACGCCTCCCGCCTGCAGCGCCTGTTGCACGCCGCCAGCGATGCCCGGGGTCAGCCGCGAAGAGAGCGCTTGCACCGCCCCCGGGAACGCGGACGCGGCGCTGGTGGACACAAAGCCACCCTGCCCCGTGAACGCCGACTTCATGCAATAGTTGCCGAAGGCGTTGTTGTTGGCGCAGCTGCGGTTGAACTGGAAGCCCTGCTTGGGCGGATTGCCGCGCGCCACCAGATCAAAGCCCGATCCGCCGATGTTCGGCGACTGGATGAGATCCAGGAAGAACGAGAAGTTGGCCGGCGTGGAGAAGGCGCGGTTGAACGTCACACGAACGTTCTGGTTCTCCGTGGGCTTGAAGAGCAATGCAGCGCGCGGCGAGAAGAATTGTCCGGCGATCACATTGTTCGCGTCACCGCGGGCGGCGAGCAGAATCTCGAACTGCTTGGTCGGCTTCGTGCTGGACTGGATGTACGCACCGTACTCGGTGACGTTATCAATGTTTTCGTTGGCACCGTTGATCGTGCCGCCAGTACGGGGATTCGTCCAGATATAGTCGGCGCCGTAGGTGAAGCTTTGCTTGCGTCCGATATCGAAGCCGTGCTGCAGCTGGAGTGCGGCCACGCGCGACTGGTCCACGATCGGCTGACCGGAGCGCAGCAAGTAGGTGCCCTTGTCAGACGACGACGTATCGTTGCCCGCATCGCTGTTGTTGAGGAACGCCTGCGCGAACAATCGATTCCAGCGAAATCGCTGCTGGATATTCATGTACGACCAATTCTTGATCTGCGACGATCCGTTGGCGCCGGTCAGCTCGATACCGGAGCCGACTTTGGTGTAACCAAATGTCGTAATCGCTTCTGTGTTCTCCGTCGGGCGGACATCGACACGCGCTTCACTGCTGAAGCGCTGGAGGTCGAAATCACGCTGCGCGGCCTTGCCGCGGCGCGACGCCGGTACGTTGGCCGTATTCGGGAACACCCGCGGTTCGGCGAGATCGTTGTACTCCCAGTCGCGCCCCTGCATGTACTCGCCGGAGACCTTGTAGGCGAGCTTGTCGTTCACTTTCCCCGCGTGACGCAGACCGGTACGAATGATCGAGCGCTCGCCGCCGTCTACGCTGATGGTCGTACCTTGCGAGTTGAACGGCGACTTGGTGATCACGTGCAGCACGCCGTTGGAGCTGTTGGGACCGTAGAGCGCCGACGCCGGTCCAAGGAGCACTTCCATGCGATCGATGTCTTCGTTAGTGCCCGTCATGAGGAATGGCACGTTCACGCGCAACGAAGGCACACCGGCGAAGCGATAGTCCTGCAACATGAGCATGGCGCCGCTGAACGCGTTGTTGAAGCCGCGCGCAACGACGTTTGCCTGCGCGATGCCGCCCTTGTTGATGTCGACGCCCGGCGTATTGCGCAGGTGGTCGGTGACGGTGATCGCGGGACGTTCGGCGATCTGTTCGCTGCTGATCACTGAGATGGACGCGGGAGCGTCGAGCGCCTTTTCCGGGCGACTGCGACTGGCCGTGACTACAGTCTGCGAGAGCTGGGTGGTTTTCTCAATCAGCGCCGCGTTGACGGTCGCGCCAGGACGGATCGCGTTGAATACCCGCTGCGTGTAGCCCAGCGAACGGATGGTGACGGTGTAGCTGCCGTCGGGAAGATTGATGACGCGGTAGACACCATCCGCGCCCGAGATGGCGCCGTACGAAAGCCCGCCCTCGAGTTGCGCCTGCACCTGCGCGTTCTCAAGCGGACGACCACTGACCGCGTCCGTCACCTTGCCGGTAATGGTGCCGGTCTGCGCCGCCAACGATGCGGCGGCCAATGGTACAATGAGCGAAGCGCGCCACGAACGGGACAACGAGCGGCGAAGTCGGAACGCGAACATCACACACCTCGGGGGGGGAGAGGTACGTCGAACAGAGTTTGGGCTCGCGGGTGGGAGGCGAGCCGAACCAATACGATTCGGCAGTATCTTCGTCGACCGGCGTCAAGGCGTCAATACGCCTGACGAAGCTCAGGACGAAGCTCAGGACGAAGCTCAGGACGAAGCTCAAGACGAACCGCAGATGCGATCCAGGTCCTGCACGCCAATCAGCACATCGCGCGGCCGCGCCGCCCCTTCGCTGGGCGCCAGCACACCGGCCTCTTCGAGCTGATCGATAATGCGGGCGGCACGACCGTATCCGACTTTCAACCGTCGCTGCAGCAGCGACGTCGATCCCTGCTTGTGCTGGATCACCACTTCTGCGGCTTGGCGGAAGAGCGTGTCACGATCGCCGCCTCCCTCGCTGGCGTCGTCATCGTCGCCAGCGGCCTTGGCTTCGAGTGCGCGAACGGTTTCGAGAATATCCGGCTCCGCGACCACCGTCACGCCACCGGCTTCGGCCGCCGCCCGTTCGCCCGCGCGACGCTCGGCCGCAGCGCTGTACCAGCCGAGCAGCTTTTCGGTATCCTCACTGGAGAGATAAGCGCCCTGAAGGCGTGCCGGCTCCGACTTGCCGGGCGGGATGAAGAGCATATCCCCGTTACCCAGCAGCGATTCGGCGCCTGCGCCGTCGATGATCGTGCGACTGTCCACCTGCGACGCCACCCGGAACGCAATCCGGCAGGGAAAGTTGGCTTTGATCAGTCCGGTGATGACGTTCACGCTGGGACGCTGCGTGGCGAGGATGAGATGGATGCCGATGGCGCGCGCTTTTTGTGCGAGCATCGCGATTGGCGTTTCAACCTCACCCTGCACCGTCATCATCAGGTCGGCCATTTCATCAATGACAACCACGATGTACGGCAGCACGTCACCGGAGTACGCACGATCCTCAAAGGCCACGTCCGGGTTGCGCGGCTTGAGCACCGGCGCGCCCTCTCCCTCCAACTGTTGCTGCACGCGCCGGTTGAACTCCTGCAGGTTGCGACAGGCATTCGCCTCCAGCAGGCGATAGCGATCCTGCATCTCCATCACAGCCCACTTGAGTACGGCTGCGGCGTCACGGTTGTCCGTAATCACCTTGTGCCTCAAATGCGGCAACGCGTTATAAACGCTCAGTTCGACCATCTTGGGGTCGACCATCAGGAAGCGCAGCGTCTTGGGGGTGTGTCGATATACGAGACTCGTAATGATCGTGTTCACACACACCGACTTGCCGGAACCGGTCGCACCGGCAATCAGCAAATGCGGCATCTTGGCCAGATCGGCCACCACAGCACGCCCCTCAAGGTCCTTGCCGAGTGCGATGGGCAACGCCGCTCGCGCCTGCTGAAAATCGCGCGAATCGAGCACTTCGCGCAGCACGACCATTTCCGGCGACGGATTGGGTACCTCCACACCAACGGCCCCGCGCCCCGGAATCGGCGCGACGATACGAATGCTCGGCGCCCGCATGGCGAGCGCGAGATCATCTGCCAGCGTGGCGATCTGTCGCACCTTCACGCCCGCCGCGGGCTCGATCTCGAACTGGGTCACCGTGGGTCCGGTCGTCCGGCCAACCAGCTCGCCTTCGACCTTGAACGTCCGCAGCGTGGCCATGAGCTTCTCACCCGCCATGTCCAGCTCCTTTCGCCCCGCATCGGCGTTCCGCGCGGTGGCCGCCGTCAGCAAATCGGTCGGGGGCAGCTCGTCACTCACAGCGAACTGCTCGCCAGCGGCCTCCAACGCGAAATCGAGCGCCGCATCCTTCAGCGTGTCGGGTCGTGCGCGTTTGCCCTTCTTGTCACCCGCCGTCGCCGCGCCCGCCTCCGACCTTTCTGAGGCAACCGGCGCAGGTCGCATGAGATCGCGTGCCAGGACCGGATCGATCGCGGGCATGTCCTCCGGCGCCGGTGCGAGACGCTCAGCCAGCGTGGGTCGCACGGCAGCGATGGGCGCCGCTTCCCCGGACCGCGCGGCAGCATCCTCCCGCGGTGCACCTGGGCCAATGAGCATCCGGATCGGGTTCCAGCGTAGCGTGGCCACCGTGAGGGCGCTGGTGGCCAGAATGAAGCCAATCCACGCCCCCGCCGAGCCCAGCGCCTTGCGCAGGTAATGCGCGGCAATGCCACCCCACAAACCGGTCGCATCGGATCCTTCTGGTTCGCCGCCCAGCGCCAGACCGATCGCCACCGGCACCAGCACGACCACGCCGGCAAAGAGCACGCCCCACTCAACCGCTTCGTCGTCTTCGCGTCGTAGCCGTCCGAACAAGGTCAGCGCCACGATCAGGCAGCCGAGTGCCACCAGCGAGGCGCCGGGAATGCCCACCGTCATGACCAGTCCGCATCGCACCATCGTGCCCACCGGCCCGAACGCACCGACAGCGTCGAGACATGCGCCGTTTTCCGGAACACGCTGAAACACCAGAGAGCCCGCCACGAATACCGCAAACAGCAGCAGCCCGACCGCGGTCAGTTCCTTGCGCAGCACGCGCGCGTCCATGCTCACGCCTCCCCAACCGCGGCATGCGCGGGACGCATGGCAGGACTTCGCGTCGGACGCAACACGCCATCACGATAGGTGACGGCAACAGGCAGCGTATCCAGCGCGATACAGCAGGCCACGTCGTCGGCGAAGCCCGCGCTGGCGAGCGATCGCGCATGGGTGGCATCGCCCGCCAACGGCGCAATGTCGTGCACGTAGACGTGCTCCACGTTGCAGGCCACCTGCGCAGCGTCGGTCAGACGTGCTGACGGTACGCGCGTCGCCAACAATCGCGCCAGCCGCCCTGCACACACCACATCCTCGAACGCCAGCGTTCGGTCCTGGCCCGCGCACACGATGGTAACGCCGGACAGCGCACATTCCTCTTGCACGGCCCGCTCCGCGGCATCGATGGTCGCCGTGCCGTTGACCAGTGCGGCAAAAAAACTGCGGCGAGCCATGCGGGTGGTCAGCAAAGCCGCCGTGCCGTTGGTCGTGGTGAACAGAATTGTCCGTCCCTCCACGATCGCGCGGGAATACTCAAGGGGCGAGTTGCCCAGATCGAACCCGTCGATGCGCACCATCTGCCGCTCACCAGCCGTCAACGCACCCACCAGCTGCTGCGCGACGGCACGGGTCTCCGCCACTGAGCTGAATGGGCGCACCTCCACGGCTCCGTTTGAAAGCGCCTGCGCGACCGTCGTGGCGGCGCGCAGTACATCGACAACGATCACCACCTGATCGGCCACGTCGGCGGGCGCCGTAAGCGCCTCGCCGAGCAGCACGTCGATTCGCACTATACGGGATCCTTGAGAAGTTCCGCGCCCTCGAAATCGAGGAACTTGGTGTGGATCTTACCAGCTTGAAAATCCGGGTGCTGCATGACGCGCGCGAGGAACGGAATCGTGGTCTTGATGCCTTCGATGACGAAGCTCTCGAGCGCGATCTGCATGCGCTTGAGCGCTTCCTCTCGATCCGCCCCCTGCACGATGAGCTTGGCAATCAGCGAATCGTAGTACGGCGGCACGGTGTACCCGGCGTACGAGTGGGTATCAACCCGCACGCCTGGACCACCCGGCTGATGGAATGTGTCGATGCGCCCCGGCGAGGGCTGGAAATTTCGCGACGGATCTTCCGCGTTCACACGGCACTCGATCACGTGTCCCCGGAACGGCGGGAGCGACTTCACCTTTAGCTCTTCCCCTGCTGCCACGCGGATCTGCTCCTTCACGAGATCCACGCCGGTGAGCATTTCCGTCACCGGATGCTCCACCTGAATGCGCGTGTTCATCTCCATGAAGTAAAACGAGCCGTCCTCATCGAGCAGCATTTCGATCGTACCGGCGCCCACGTAGTTGATTGCCTGCGCCCCGCGTACGGCTGCCTCTCCCATGCGTTCACGCAACTCCGGCGTCATCACGGGACACGGCGCCTCCTCGATGAGCTTCTGGTGGCGCCGCTGCACGGAGCAGTCGCGCTCACCCAGATGGATCACGTTACCGTGCCGATCGCCGAGGATCTGAAATTCGACGTGGCGCGGACGCTCGAGAAACTTCTCGACGTAGACATCGCCGTTGCCGAAAGCAGAGAGTGCCTCGGAGCGCGCCAGCTGAAAGGAACGGGCGAAGTCATCCGCATCGCGTGCCACGCGCATGCCCTTGCCACCGCCGCCGGCTGCCGCCTTGATGATCACGGGGAAGCCGATGTCCTTGGCAAACGAAAGTGCCTCGTCCACGTCTTCCACGGGACCCGGCGTTCCGGGCACAATCGGCACGCCGCACGCGGCCATGGCACGTCGTGCCGAGGCCTTATCGCCCATGATGCGGATCTGATCCGGCGTCGGGCCGATAAACGTGATACCAGAGGCGCGGCACGTTTCGGCAAACTCGGCGTTTTCCGCGAGAAAGCCGTAGCCGGGATGGATCGCGTCAGCGCCGGTAATCTCAGCGGCCGCGATGAGGCGCGGGATCTTGAGGTACGAGTCGCGTCCAGACGGCGGTCCGATGCACACATCGTCGTCGGCGAACCGGACGTGCAACGATTCGCGATCGGCCTCGGAATACACGGCGACCGTCTGGATGTCGAGCTCGCGGCACGCTCGGATGACGCGGAGCGCGATCTCCCCGCGGTTCGCGATGAGGACCTTTTTGAACATGTCGTTGGGCAGGGGGCCGGCAGCGCGAGCCGACGGCAATCACCGCCGGCCGCCGGAACCGCCGCATCGCGACCGTCCCGTGTCGAGCCACGCCGAATGGTGGCGAGGTCCCCCGTCCGACGCTAGGCCGGAGCCACACCGGACCGCAAAAACTCTCCTGCCCGTTGACGCCCCAGCCGGTCTAGGTGCGCCCGCTACCCTGTTTGAAGCCATCCCAGCTGGCGTCGCTGGATCCGTCGACGCCCTGCACGCGCAGGCCGAACTCCGCCGGGTTCGTCGCGTAAAACAAGGCGTTCTCGTAGGAAATGACGCCGCGCGTGTACCAGTTCATGAGCGACTGATCGAAGCTCTGCATGCCGTACGCAACACTGCCTTCCTTGATCAGGTCGGGAATGTTGAGGGTCGCCGACAGGTCGCGAATCTGGTCGCTGACGGCTTCGGTGTTCACCAGCACTTCGCACGCCGGCACGCGCCCCGGCTCATCCGCCCGCGGCACGAGCCGCAGCGAGACGACGGCCGACAACGCGTTGGCGAGCGCAAAGCGCACCTCGTTCTGCTGGTGCGGCGGGTAGAACGACAGGATGCGGTTGATCGTCAGCGTGGCGTTCGTGGTGTGCAGCGTGGAGAAGACGAGATGTCCCGTACCTGCTGCCTTGAGCGCTACATCCAGCGTTTCGAGATCGCGGATTTCGCCGATCATGATGACGTCCGGATCCTGGCGCAATACACGACGCAACGCCTGTGCGAATGCGGCCGTGTCCGTGCCCACTTCGCGCTGATTGATGTGGCTCAGCGCATCGCGATGCACGAACTCGATCGGGTCTTCGATCGTGATGATGTTGGCGGCCCGACGTTCGTTGATGTGGTGCACCATGGCGGCAAGCGCTGTGCTCTTGCCCGACCCGGTGACGCCAGTAACGAGCACGAGACCACGTGGCTTCAGCGAGATCTGCTCCAGCACAGGCGGCAGATTCAATTCGCGAATCGTTGCCGCCGCGTGCGCGATGGCGCGCATAGCGAAGGCGACGGTGCCCTTTTGTTGATACACGTTCACGCGGAAGCGGCCAATTCCGGGCACGTTGATCGCGAAGTCCGCTTCGCGCATTTCCACGAATTCCCGCAGCTGCGCAGGCGGGAGCAGTTGCTCGGCGAGCGTGCGCAGTTCTTCGGGTCGCATCGCCGGCATGGCGAGCGGAACGAGGTCTCCGTGCAGACGAAGTGTAGGCGGGCGGCCAACCTTGAGATGCAGGTCGGACGCGCCTTCCCGCACCATGCGTTGCAGGGCGGCCTTCAGGTCCAGCCCTGCTATCGGAGCCGCGCCGATCACGGCGTCGGAGACCATCGTCATGTCATCTTGTCTCAGCCGTTCGGATCCACCCGATAGAGCACTTGTCCGTATTCGACCGGATGCTGATCGGAGACACCGACCTCGCGCAGCACGCCGTCGTACTCGGATTCGAGCTCGTTCATGATCTTCATCGCCTCGATGATGCAGACGATCTGCCCCTTGCTGACACGATCGCCGACGGAGATGTACGGCTTCGCGCCAGGTTCCGGTGCAGAGTAGAACGTCCCCACCATCGGTGACTTGATCTCGAGAAGACTCGCCTTCGGTACCTCGGCCTTCGGCACCGGCGCGCCACCTTCTTCCGCAGGACGCGCCGCCCCGCCGCTGGGCAACACGCTGGGCAGCGCGGGGGCCGCCGCCATCGGGGCCGCGACCGTCATCGCGGCGGCGCGCTGCTGCGGACTCTTCGAGATGCGGAGCTTCATCCCCTTGTCGGAGGAGATCTCGATGGAATCCACGGTGGAGCCGTCGAGCATCTCGATCAGCTTCTTCACGTAGCGCAGGTCAATCATGGCGGGGGGACAGGCGGTGGGAGCGTGGCGGGTCCATGCGCTGCCGACGCTGCGGCGCACGCGGATCCGAGTGGCAGAGCCGGTCCGCGAAGGCACCGGCGTTTAGCGTCAGTCGATCTCGAGCAGTTCACGTGAAAAGGAGGTAAGCACCCGCGGACCGTCGTTCAACAACAACACGTCGTCCTCGATGCGCACACCGCCCCATCCTGCCCGGTAGATACCGGGCTCAATGGTGACCACCGCTCCACGTGGCAGCAGCGCGTCCACAGACTTGGCCAGACGTGGAGCCTCATGTACCTCGAGTCCAATACCGTGACCGAGGGAGTGCCCGAACGCCTCTCCAAACCCGCGGGCGTGAATGTACTCTCTCGCGAGCGCATCTGCAGCCATCCCCTGCATATCGACCCGAACCGCACCCGAAGCGCGCCGGTTTGCCTCACGAACCACCTCATACACCTCGCGTTGCTCCGTCGTGGCGCGACCAAGCACCACGGTGCGCGTAATGTCCGAGCAATACCCAGCGTACACCGCCCCGAAATCGAGCAGGACGAAATCGCCGTTCTCCAACGATCGCTCGGCCGCTCGTGCGTGCGGGAGCGCCGAGCGCGGGCCGGAGGCCACGATCGACGGAAACGGATAGGCCTCGCTGCCAGCGTCGCGGAGTTCGTGCTCCAGAATGCCCGCAACCTGCATCTCGGTGAGCCCGACCCGCAGCTGCGGCAGCGTTTCAGACAGGGCCGCTTCGGCAATGGCGATCGCGCGTTCGATATGCGCGACTTCTCCTGAATCCTTGCTCATGCGGAGCGACTCCACGAGGTCCGCGGTGGGGCGCCACTGCCAGCGACTCCCCTGCTCCAACAACCGCTGAAAATCGTGGTGCAGCAGGTGCGCGGATTCGAATCCCACGCGCTCGGTGCCGCTCATGCCACTCAACTGCGACCAAAGCCCAGTCCACAGATTATTGGCCTCGACGCGGACGGAGGCGGTACCTCCCACCTCCTCTTCAACCTGCGTGGCATACCGGAAGTCGGTGAGCAGCACGCAGTCAAGCGCCGTGACAAGCAGCAGCGCGTTGCTGCCCGAAAAACCGGTCAGATAGCGAATGCTGGGCAAACTCGTCACCAGCAATGCATCGAGATCTGATCGGCCAAGTGCTTCGCGCAGCGCGAGTAAACGGACCGGTCGCATCTCGCTCACCACGCCATCGCCTGCACGCACCGCATCACGCACGTGCGCGTAACGTGGCGATCAGGCCGCGCAGGGCGTACTCGTAGCCATTGACACCCAAGCCACAAATCATCCCGATGCTAGCAGCCGCCAGCATCGAGTGATGTCGCTCCGGTTCGCGCGCATGCACGTTGCTCACGTGGACCTCGACGAACGGGATCGACGTGGCCGTGAACGCATCCCGCAGGGCGAGACTCGTATGCGTGTACGCGCCGGCATTTACCACCACGCCATCCACCGCGCCGCGCCACGCATGGACAATGTCGATGAGCTGTCCTTCGCCATTCGCCTGCGCAGCCACCAGCTGCGCTGACAGTTCCTCGGCGACGGCAGACAATGTTGCCTCGACCTCAGCCAGCGTGGTGGAACCGTACACGTTCGGTTCGCGCGTGCCGAGGAGATTCAGGTTTGGACCGTTGAGCAGGCCAATCTTCACGAAGAGCCGAGTCCCTTGAGCCAGGCGGAGAACTGCGCAAGATCCTCACCAACGGGCGCGTTCGGCGCAGACGCCTTGTCCTGTTCTGCAGGCGGCGTCGCCGTGACGGCCGGGTCGGGGAAGAAACGGTCGAATGAAAAGGACGGTCCCGTGCTGGGTGCAGTCGGCTCGACATCGCGAACGGCAGCAACTGACCCGGACGCGCGCGCGGCGCGATCACTTTCCGTCTCGCCGAAATCGAAGATCCCTGCAGCATCGCTCTCGTCAATTGGCGCGAACGCGTCTGCAAGGGCGCGCGCCGCCGCATCGTCGCCCTGCCCCGCGACCGACTCGCCGAAGAGCGCGGACAGTCCGCTCGGCGATTCCGGCACTGCAGCGAGCGGCTGGGGCGGCGTGCGACGCGGCACGCGACGCGCCGCGAGTACCGCAAAGCGCTCGCGTGCGGTGATCACCCCGGCGCCTCCGGCCCGGGCGCCGAATGCCGGCGTAGCGTAAGCTGGCGTGACGTAGGCAGGCGTGCTATCGGCCGGCGTGGGGTACGCCGGCGTGGCGTACGCTGGCGATGGGTACGCCGTGCTCGCAAAGGCGGGCGTTCCGTCGGAAGGAGTCGCGAACGCTGTCTCCGGTTCGTCCCCCTGCTCCTCTGCGAACTCCGCGCGCTGCTCATCCTGCAACGCGTTCGCGGCCGCCAGTGACTCGGCCGCCTGCTCCACTTCGGGTGACGTACCGAGCATGACGCGCAACTCATCGAGACGCGACGTCAACACTTGATCGTATGGGTGCCGGCGTACGAGCTCTTCGTAAACGGTCGCGGCACGTCCGATGAACCCCTGCGACACCAGCAGCTCGGCCATCGTCTCAGTCACGAACGTCGGCGACGCGTCGCTGGCGACCGGACGCACCACGGCAGGCTCCCCGATCTCGACATCCTGCGCTTCGATCGCGACGGTCTGCTCCGCGACGAGCTCGGGGCTCGAAGGCGGCTCGTCGAGCACGCCGGCGAAGGAGACATCCTCGGCGTCGGCTTCCTGTCCCAACACGACGTGCGGCTCGACGCTGGAGAACATTACGCCTGTCGAATCGCCGATGGCGGCCGCGTCGGTCGCAATCGCATCCGCGATCGCCTCCAGTTCGTGCGATGCAGCCGCGCTGGCATCGGCGGGCGGGGCAGACAGCCAGGGCAGATCCGGCGCTGCGGACGCCGTCCACGACAGGTCGTCCGAGCCGTCGTCGATGCCGACGTCCTCGGCGACGCCATCGTGCGCGCGCACCGCTTCGACATTGCCCGACCGATAGAGGTCGGACGTGGGCTCGTCGGACTCACGACCAAAGGCGGCGATGGCGTCCGGCGTCATCTCCACGGACACCGGCGTCACAGTGCGCGGCGTGACCACGCGCGCGACGAGATCGGAGGTATCGGGCCACTCAGGGGCGAGAATACCTTCTTCAAACGCGGCGGAGCCCAACGCGCCGTCCGGTGCGTCCGCATCGAACACGCCCGTGACCGGCCCGTCAACTGCGTCCGGGTCGGCCATCGCTTCCATGCCCAGCCCCGCGTCGACGTCGAACTCGTACGCCGCTTGGAGCTCCTGCGCCGGGTCGTGGGCAGCAAAGGCGCCAAGCGCATCGCCGAGTGCATCGCCGAGTGCATCGCCGACCGCATCGCCGACCGCACGGTGTGACTCTCCGATCGTGCCGGCGAACGGCGTCGCGTCGCCGTGGTCCGGGCCGAACGACGCCTGCAGCTCAGCAGAGGAAAGCGATGCCACATCGGGAACAGACTGCTCGGCCGACGACGCCTCTGTCTGGTCCACCCGAGCAGCGACCTGCCCCCAGGGTGGCGTACGCATTGCCGGCGGCGTGGCCGCGAACGTCGGCGTAAGTGCGGGCGCGGACAGCGGCGTGACCGAGACAGGCGTGACCGAGAGTGGCGTGGGACTGATCGCTGGCGACGAGATCGGCGTCAGCGACACGGGCGTGAAAGTGTGCGCCTGGAGCGACACCGGTGTGGGCGTGACCGGCATCGACGAGAGCGGGGTCGGCGACACCGGTGCGACCGAGATCGGCGTGTACGACATCGGCGTCGGTGCTGGCGCCGTCGTCTCGGCGGGAACGGAAGGCGCGCTGCCCGCTTCGATCGCATCGAGGTCGAGCGGTTCGTAGTGATTCATGCGCGCATTGACGACATCAAAATCCACCGCGCGCAGCGAGGCGTCGGGCGTAGGGACTGTCCCCATACCGATCGCACTTTGGCCGCCCGGTGGCGTGGGCACGTACGGTATGATGACGGGCGGCAACGCGCGGGGAGGCGTCGGCATTGACGAGAGCGAGTCCATCTGCGCCACGATGTCGTCGTTGCGCGGATCGGCATCGAGCACGCGCTCGTACCACCGCCGTGCGATCGCGTAGTCTCCGCTGGCTTTGGCAATGTCGCCAAGGTGCCGAAGCGCGATGAGATTCTCGGGATCGAGGGCCAGCGCCTGTTCAAAGACCGCGCGCGCCTCGTCGAGCGACCCGGCTTCGTAGAGCGCCTGGCCGAACACGATGTACCCGCTCATATGGCCGGGCTGCTTGGGCAAGTGTTCGCGGCACAGGGCAATGGCCTGCACCAGATTACCTGCCTTGCGCAGTTCATTGGCCAGCGGCGCAAAATAACGACGCGGGTTCTCGTCGAACTTCTTGCGCAGTTCGTCGATCCGGGCGGTAGTGCTCATCCGTCGAGAGCCCTCGAGTGTGATCCCGTCGCGACGCGGGGCGTCCACCATGGCGCGCCAAGTTAGCCGCCGTCGCGCTCGGAAGTCAATTGTGAAACGGTGTCAGAAGTCCTGACGTCTCTTGCTATTAGCGAATCGCGGCCGCTAGGTTTACCTGTTCGTTTCCCGGCTCGGCGAGGGGCGCGTCCCAGAGTGGGACGGCCACTCGCGCACTCCGCAGGCGCATCGTGCGCCCGGGGCTGCACCGGATCCCGGCTCGGCCTCTCCTGCGGTGTGCATCCCGCGCGAAATACGAGTCCCGGGAGCTCACCCATCGTCTGTCCATCCGACCCAAGGAGTCCCGCCCCGTGCTGCAATCGATGCGGAGCGTCGCGAAATACATCTGGATCATTCTCATCGCGGCGTTCGTCGGCAGCTTCCTGCTATATGAGACGTCGGGTCTCGCGGGACTCAATCCCGTGACGACGTCGACCGCCGTGGCAACGGTGAACGGTGAGGATATCCTGCTGACGACGTGGCAGAATGCGGTCAACAACCTCGAACAGTCGGAAGCGCAACGCCTTGGTTCGGCGATTACGCTCGACCAGCGCCGCGCCCTCGAAGACAATGCCTTCGAGCAGCTCGTCAACGAGGTGTTGTTGCAGCAGGAGTTCAAGCGTCGTGGCATCACGGTTACAGACGACGAAATCCTCCAAGCGGCACGCGTTGCCCCGCCACCGCAGGCGATGCAGTCGCCAGAGCTGATGACGGACGGCCAGTTCGACATCGAGAAGTACCGCCGCCTGCTCGGCAGTTCGATGGCTCGCCAGTCCGGCATGCTGGTCGGTCTCGAAGCCTACTACCGCTCCGAGATCCCCAAACAGAAGCTGTTCGACCAGGTGTCCTCCGACGTGTTCCTGACGGACGAGCGGGTTTGGCAGACGTACAAGGACCGCAACGACTCGACCAAGATCTCCTACGTCGTGCTGCGCCCCGATCTGCTGACCGACACGACGGTCGACGTCAGCGACGCGGAAATCAGCCAGTTCTACGAGCGGAACAAGAAGCGATTCGAAGTGCCGGGACGCGCGGTCGTATCATTGCTTTCCGTGCCACGGGCCATCACGGCGTCCGACTCGGTCGAGGCCAAGGCCCGTATCGAAAAGCTCCGCACCGAGATCGTGGGCGGGGCAAAGTTCGAAGACGTGGCCCGCCGTGAGTCGAACGACAGCGTATCCGGCGCCCAGGGCGGCGCGCTCGGCAAGGGCGTGCGCGGTCGCTTCACGCCCAAGTTCGACGACGCCGCGTATTCGCTCGCGCCGGGTGAGCTTTCGCAACCGGTCCTGACCCCGTTCGGCTGGCACATTATGCGGGTGGACAGCCGCAAGGGTGACACGCTCGACCTGCGTCACATTCTGATCAACGTCGTCCAGAGCGATTCGTCGGCCACCAGAACCGATCGTCGTGCCGACTCGCTGGCCGCACAGGCCGGTAGCGTCGAAGATCCCAAGAAGTTCGACGATGCCGCCAAAGCGCTGGGACTGACGCCGTTCTCCGCCGTAGCGATCGAGAAGGAGCCAATGACGTTCGCCGGCCGCTACGTGCCGAGTGTCAGCGCGTGGGCCTTCTCCGGCGTGCGCCCGGGTGAGACGAGCGACCTGTTCGACTCGCCGGATGCGTATTACATCGCTCGACTCGACTCGCTCAAGCCCTCTGGCACACAGTCGCTGGCCGAAGCGCGCGAGGAGATTCGTGGGCGGCTGGCGCGTGACAAACGGATCGAGAAGCTCCGCCCAATCGCCGACCAGTTGCTCACGAACGCACGGTCAACGTCACTCGAGGCGGCGGCCCAGCAGCGTCAGCTTGCGGTGCAGCAGTCGGACCGCTTCACCCGCATCGACGCCGTCCCGGGACTCGGCCAGTTCACGAAGGCGATCGGCGCCGCGTTTACGGTGCCGGTCGGTCAGGTCGGCGGACCCTTCGCGGGTTCCGAAGGCATGATCGTCATGCGCGTCGACGCGCGCTCCGAGGCCAGCAAGGCGGCCTTCGAGGCGCAGAAGGACGAGCAGCGCGCCCAGCTCACCCAGTCGCTGCGTCAGCAGCGGGTCGAGGAGTATCTCAAGGCGTTGCGCGAAAACGTGAAGGTCGATGATCATCGGACCAAGGTGATGGCGCAGTTGCGTCGGCAGACGCCGACCTGACCGGCTCGTTGGCCTGCGTAGCGAAAGCCCCCGCGATCGAAGGATCGCGGGGGCTTTCGCTTGTTCACCATCGTCGGCCCATCAACGCAGCCGTGTATCCGAAGAACTCAGCAGATGCCCGGAAGCACTGTCGCCGTCAGCTGATCAGTCGCTTCGGCTCCGGACGCTCTTCGTCGGCCTTGATTGACTCGCTGGCCGGCCCCGACGTGACGCGGTCGTCGCGCGGTGCGGGCTCCGTGATCGAACGCTGCGCGTCGGTGATGTTCCGCTTGAACTCGTTGATACCCTTGCCCAACGAGCCGGCGATCTCAGGGATTCGCTTGGCGCCGAAGAGCAAAAGCACGATGACGAGAATGATGAGGATCTCGCCGAAACCAAAGTTGCCGAAATTCATGAGGGGCTCCTAGAACAGGGACCGCGCGATAAGGTAGGCGATCAACACCCCCAGCAGGCTCAAGAGCGAGACGTCCAGGGCAACGGGTCCAACCGCAAACTTCAATATAATCAAGTCGATCGGCAGCGGTCCGACAGAGGGTGTGACACCTGTCGTCAAAAATTCTTTGACCGCGCCGGCCGGAAGGAACCGTCGCGCGACCTGCGTGAGCAACCCACCGGCGACGAAACCGCTGGCAAGAACCAACACATGGAACACCGGGCGATGCTTCGAGGGTCCGCGGGCCATCACCAGCGCCGCTGTACGACGTAGGCAATCGCGTCGAGCAGTGCCGCTTTCGCCGCGCCCTCTGGCAGGTCGGCCAGCGCGTCCTCGGCTTCCCGTGCGAACTGGTCGCCACGACGGCGCGCGTAGTCGAGACCGCCGTTGGCCCGGACGATCGCGATGACTTCCCCGATCGCGTCATCTTCCGGTTCGGGTGTCGCGAAGAGCGACTCGACACGCCCCCGATCGCTGGAAGACATCTCGCGCAACGCGGCGATGAGGGGCAGCGTGACCTTGTGCTCCTTCAGATCAAGCCCGCTGGGCTTGCCCGTCATCTCCTGCCCTTCCGTGTAGTCGAGCAGATCGTCGGCTACTTGAAAGGCCATCCCAAGGCGTTCGCCGTAACGCACAAGAGATTCGCGATGACGCGGGGCGCCGCAGAGCGCGCCGACATCGCAGGCCGCGAGAAAGAGCGAGGCGGTTTTGGCGCGAATGAGCGTTTCGTAGTCGCGCTCCGTGAACGCGAGTGCGTCGAACGCCGACAATTGACGCATTTCCCCGAGCGTCATTTCGTTGGACGCGTTGGTGATCGCTCCCATTGCCTCGAGGTCGCCAAGTTGCACCAGTTCGCGCAACGCACGCAGGTACAGGTAGTCGCCCATGATCACGGAGATCTGGTGACTGAAGAGCGAGTTCACCGTGGGCATGCCACGACGCAGCGCAGAATGGTCCACCGCGTCGTCGTGAACGAGCGTGGCCAGGTGAATCAGCTCCACGACGGCAGCGTAGGTGACCGCACGCGGTTGCGAGCGTTCCTCGACGGCCGCAGAGAGCAGCAGCAACGTGGGGCGGAAGAGTTTCCCCTTCATCCCCATCAAATGCTCCTGGACCTCCTGCACCAGCGGCACATCGGCTGACACGATGCGCCAGAGCTCCTGCGACACCGCATCGAGTTGATGATGTATCGGCGCCTGGATGTCACGAAGCGCGGCGGCGAGTGCCGTCGGAGTACGAGCTGTCAGCGTCATGACGCTAGCTGCTCGAGGGCCGCCAGTCGGGCGGCAACGTCGCGGAAATTGATGTCGGTGGCGTACACGCGCTGAAAATAGCTCCGGGCCTCGCCCCACCGCTGCAGGGCTTCACACGAATATGCCAAAA
>JBBQSM010000011.1:0-49173 GCA_038234895.1 Gemmatimonadales bacterium | reverse complement strand
ACCGGCGCCGCCGAGAATGAGAAATTCGTTGGGCTGCACCAGCACACTGAGCTGACCGTGGTGCATCACGTAGCCCCCGATAACAGCGCCCATCACAACTATCAGGCCAATGATGACGAACACGCAGCAGATCCTGAGTGATTGGTGGAGAGCTCAGTCGTGAGCGAACGCGAAGGCGCCGCTCACTGGCTGACCATACATGACGATTTGCTGCGGGGCATGACACATGCGCTGAGCAATCGGGTAGCGACGATCATGGCGGCAGCGACGCTGCTCGAGCTGACCGGCAGCTCCAGTCAGACCAGCGCCACACTGCGCAGCGAATCCGAACGGCTGGAGACGCTCCTGCACACCATGCGACAGCTTCCCAGACGCCGTGGACAGCCGCTGGAGCCGATCATGCCGGAAGACATCGTACGCGCTGCGATCGGCATGCACGAGCATCATCCCGACGGTCGCGAAGCGGCGTGCACCGTGCATCTCGAGGGCGACGTGCAACCGGCGTGGGCCGAGCCCGGCGATCTGCAACTGGCGATCGCCGCAGCGCTGGGCAGTGCCAAGCGACTGGCCGGAGCGGCTGGCAGCGCGGTGGTCCGTGTGCGCAGCACCGACGACGTGGTCCGCATTGACGTGCGAGTTGAGTGCGACGACGCGACCGATGGCTCCGGCGAAATCGCTGACGCCAGCATGCGCGACGCTGAGGCGGCGTCCTGGCTGCTGGAAGGCAGTGCCGGCAGCGCCATCGCGCACGCGAACGGCATTGTGGTGACCATTCCCACACTCGGCGCGGCCCGTCGAGCCCGCGGACGGTGACCGGCGTTTCATGAGGTTACCGCGTCCGGCGCAGACAAGGTCGCAGGATCCGACGCAGGTGCCGACGCAGGTGCCGACGCAGGCTCTGGCGCGGGAGCCAATGACGGCGCAACGCCGAGCGTGGTGAGCCACTCGCTGGACGCGGGGCTTGCCGTCGCGCGCTGATTTTCGGTCGCCACCTGCTGCGCGATTTCGCCGCGCAGGATCTTGAGCTCAGGTGGCGCATCGATGCCGATGCGCACTCCGCCGCGGTCGCAGGAGACGACCACGATGCGGATGCCCCCTTCGATGAGAATCGAGTCGCCGACGCGACGTCCGAGAATGAGCATGGCGGTTAGAGGATCGCCAGCAGCGTCTGCAGCATTTCGTCGGCGGTCTTGATGAGCTTTGAGGCCGCCGTGTACGATTGCTGTACGCGCATCATGTTGGCCAGCTCTTCGTCGGTGTTGACGCCGCTGACCGACTGGCGGCGCATGTCCGACTGCTCGGTGAGAATGCGATACGTTGTCGAGTCGTCGGTGGCGTTCCGCGTGCTGATGCCGATACCGGTGACGATGGTGCGAAAGAAGCTGACGAACGAGCCGCTTTCGACCGGGCTGGTGGGCGTGACCTGAAACGACACCGTGCCGAGCGTGGTGCGCAGTGCGGAGAGTGCGATCGCATTGCCGTTGTCGGCGGGGGCATTGATATCGCGACTGGAGGCGATTTGCGTGGCGTTCGCGGCAACCACGGCATCGAGCGCGATGGTGCCTGCGCGCACGGGATTGGTGACCGTCCCCGCGTCAAAGAAGTTGCCGGCGGCCGTGCCAGGAATTGTGGCGCCGTTGAAGACGAAGCCCTGCGTGTGCTGGGCATTCACGCCGGTCACCAGCGACGACGCCAACGCGTCCAGACGTGCGCGCGCGTTGGGCACTTCGGTGTTGATGTACTCCACGAGCGACTTGAGCTCACCGCCCAGTGGCGTGAGCGCGTCGGGGGCGTTGCCGAGGGTGATTTTGAGCGGAATGTCGGAGGGAACGAGGGCCGGCATGGGGTTGGGCGGCACGAGCTGCGCGCCCACGGGACGCGCGGTGACACCGTCGACCAGCGTAGAATTGCCGATGATGACGCTGACGCTGCCGTTTGCCTGCTCGAAGAAGCGAACGCCGGCCAGTTTGGAAAGCGCGTCCACATGCAAATCGCGCTGATCGCGCAGATCGTTCGCCATCGTGCCGTTGGACTCGGACGAGACGATGCGACCGTTGAGTTCGGCGATTTGGGTGGCGTACTGGTTAATGGTGGCGACCGTGCCGTTCAGGCGATCGATGCTGGAGGTGCGTTGCTGCGACAGTGACGTGTCGAATTGATTGAACAGACCCGCCACCTGACGGCCGCGCTGTTGCACGACGGCCTGAGCGGCACCGCTGTTGGGCGCGGTGGAGAGATCGCTGAACGCACTCCAGAACTGGTCGAGTGCGTTCGACATACCGGCGTCACTGGGCTCGCCAAACACACCTTCGAGCTGGCCGAGGAGATCGCGGCGCATTTCCGAGCCGGATGCCTGCCCGTTGGCTGAGCGATAGGCGTCGTCGAGCAGGATGTCGCGCTTACGAATGATGGTGGCGACGTTGACGCCGGTACCGACACTGCCGTACGGGAACCGGATTGGCGTGGTCGCCTGCAGTACGGCTTCCTGACGCGAATAGCCCGGCGTTTCGGCGTTCGCGATGTTCTGCGAGATCACCCGCAACGAGGTCTGATGCGTCAGCAGCGCACTGCGCGCGATACTGAACAGTCCGGAGTTCGACATGTCAGGCGGTCCGATTGACGAGAATACCGCGCGGCGCGTTGGTGCCTGGCGTGGGCGGCCCTTCGGCGCCGTACGTGGGCAGCGCCGGTGGCGCGCCCACGAGCGTGCGCACATGCTGATCGCCGGAGCTGAGCGCCTCGCGCAGCAGTTTGCGGTTCATGCCGACTTCGCGGGCAAGCAGATCGGCGGCGAGTTGCAACCGCTGACGCGCGTCGCGCAGGCGGCCGTCGATCTCATCGCCGAGCGTCTGTTCGAGATCACGCAGCGTGAGGTCTTCTGACCCGCCGAGCAGGAGGTTGAGCTGGCGGCGACGCTGACGCGCCTGACCGAGCGTGGCGAGAATGCGGTGCGTGGCGAAGGTGCTGTCGTCGACGCCTTGGATATCATCGCTGCCCACCGCCTCGCGCTGACGCCGCATCTGGCCGATGAGATCGTCGAGCAACCGGCGTTCACTGACCAGGGCATCGTGCAGCGCATCCATCAGCGCTGGCATCGGTGGCCGGTAGCTTGGCGTTGCGTCGTAGTTGAGCACGGTCGGCGACATCAGAGGGCGGAGAGATCAGTGTTCGTCGGGAGCGCCGCGTCCCCGGAGGTCGCGGCAAGAGACTGCAGTTGTCGGTACAGCGCGGCGCCAAGACTGCCTTCCCAGTGCCTGGGAGTCTCGGCAGCTAGATGCTCATCCATCAGTGACGTGAAGATTTCTTCGCCACTTCCGCCTGAAACGATGCCGTCCTCCTGTGGAACGGTGTCGCGCATCGCCTTGAAGAGCTGCTGGACAAAGAGCCCTTCGAGTTGACCGGCGACCTTTTTGAGCTCGGCGTTCTTGTCGGTGGTGCGGTCGGACGTGACAGTGTTGACCGGTGGCGTGACGTCTGGTGCGCGCGTGAACGTCGCGCGGCTGGCGAGGCGGTCGATCATCGGACGATTACTTCGGCGGTGATGGCCCCGACTTCGCGCAGTGCGGCGAAGATGGCGGCGATCTCGCTGGGCGGTGTGCGAACGGCTTGGAGCGATGCGGCGACACGTTGCACCGAGATGCCGGCCGGCAAGCGCACGCTGCCCGGCACGGAATTGGTGTCGGTGGCGGTTTCGCTGCCAATGGCGAGCGTGATGGCGCCGTGACTGACCACGGCGGCGCCGACGGTCATTTCACCGCCGGCCACGACGGTTCCGTCCTTGCCATCGATGACGAGGCGCGGTGCGCGCTCCGGGCGGATGGAGAGTTCGCGGATTTTCGTGTAGGCGGTGGGGCGTGACACTGTGTCGGCAAGTGTGACGACCACCGAGCCTTCGTCTTCGACGATGGCGGTTTTCGCACCAAGCGCGGTGTTGATGGCGTCGGCGATACGTGAGGCGGTGCCGAGGTCCGGTTCGCGCAGCAGCAGTCGTGAGGTGGCGGCGACTGTGGGGCGCGGCAGGTCGGCTTCGAGCACGCCACCGGTGGGGATGCGCGAGCTGGTTTCGTGCGAGGCCGAGTAGCTGCGCGTGCTGCCGCCCTCGCTGATGAGCAAGGAACCTTGCGCGCTGGCCAGTGCGGGGCCGGTGGGATCGGCGACGAGCGGCGTCATGTACAGCACACCGCCGCGCAGCGAGCGCGCATCGCCGATGGAGGAGACATTGACTTCGAAGCGGCCGCCGGCGCGCAGGAACGGCGAGACTTCGGCGGTAACGAGCACCGCGGCCACGTTGCGCATGCGCACCATGTCAGGCGGGATTTCGATGTTGAAGCGACGCAGAATGTTGATGACGCTTTGCACCGTCGGTCCCGCGGTCTGCGAGCCGATGGCGCGGTCGCCGGTGCCGTCGAGGCCGACGGCAAGACCGTAGCCCACCAGGCGTACCGGGAGCGCGCCTTCGGGGGAGGTGAGATCGCGGATTTTCACGTCGCCCTGCGCCTGCGCGATGGTGGCCAGCAGGAGGCTCGCCAGCACGGCCAGGCACATATCGAGGCGCAGGTAGCGCCGCACGAACTGGGGAATTCTCGGAGGCGTCTTCACGGCCAGAACGCTCCCAACAGCTTGGTGATGATCCCGCTCTTGGGCTTGCCGAGTGCGCCGGGTGAGGCGTAGGCGAGCTGCTGGTCGGCGACCCGGTTGGATTCAACGACGTTCTGAGACGAGATGTCCTGTGAGCGCACCCATCCCGTGAAGACGATGTCCTGTGCGCTCTTGTCGACGTCGATCTTTTTGGTGCCCTTGAGTTGCAGCAGACCGTTGGGGCCGACCGCGACGATGCGGACGCTCATCTCGTTCTGAAAGCGATTCTCGCGTCGGGCAGCGCCGCGCTGCTGTTGTTCGGCGTTGTTGCGCGAGTCGAGTCCGCCGCCCTTGTTGCCGCCGGGCAGTTGCGCGTTCACCGAGAGCCCGCGCGTGCGCGTGTCGGAGGCGGTGTTCTCCTTCACGGCGGTGGAGATGGTGTAGTCGTCGATGAGCACCGTGATGATGTCGCCGACGATGAAGTTGCGCCGATCGGCAGTCCATGAGGCGCGCGCGGGTGCGGTCGCGGACGCCATGGTGGGTGCGGTGGTTGCAGCGCCTGCGCCGGTTGCTGGAGTGGTGCCAGCGGCCGGCGGGGTTGGCGCCTGCGCATCAAGTGGGGCGACGAACGCCGAGAGCAGCAGACCCACCAGCGTGGCGATGGAGGCCAGCGAGTGGTGGTCGCGCGACGGGGCCGACGCGGTGGAGGTGGAGACGGAACCCATGGCAGCGGGCCTCAGCGAAGACGGACAGTGTTCGGTGCGATGGCGACGCCATCGAGCCGACGGGAGCGATCGATGCGCACGCCAACTGGTGCGCCCATCGCGGCGGTGTTGGTCGCGACACCGGTGAGCACGAGGCGGAGCGGACCATCCTGCCAGATCGCGGTCACTGTGGCACCCGCTGCGACCAGCGGCGGCGCCATGATGGCCGGAACACGCAGCAGTTCACCCGCCGCGATGGTGCGACGCACGATCCAGCCGGCAACCGCGCGTGTCGTATCCGGGGAGCTGTTCCAGTGCCATACGATAGTGGTGTCCATCAGCGCGATGTCATCAGCACGCACCGTATCGCCGCGGCTCATCGCACGCCGTGCCACCGGCCAGGTGACGCGACGGAGTCCGCGCGGCAGCGGAGCGCTGTCTGTGCGGACCATCGTTGTCGCGCTGGTTGTCGCGCTGGATGTCGCGTTCGGACTGACGCTTTGCGCGAACGCGACGCTGCTCGCGCCGAAGAGCGCCAGCACGACCGCGGTGAGCGCGAGCAGCACGAGCTGCAGCGGCGAGAACACTGGAACGACGCGCGAGGGAAACATGGGAATCAGCGCAGCAGACCGTTGGCCATCTGACCCATCTCGTCGGCGTTCTTGATCGCCTTGGAGTTGATTTCGTACGCGCGCATGGCGGTAATCATCTCCACCATTTCCTGCACGATCTCGACGTTGCTGCCTTCGAGACTGCCCTGCTGCAGTTCGCCCATGCCGGTGTCTCCCGGCACGCCAATCACGGGCTCACCCGATGCGGCGGTGGGCGCGTACATGTTGCGACCGGTCGAGAGCAAGCCCGACGGATTGGCGAACGACACGAGATCGATACGTCCGATTTCCGTCGCTTCGACATCCCTGCCGCGTGTCACCGCGACAATGCCGTTCTTGGAGATGGACAGATTCGACGCATCGGTCGGGACGCGCACCGGCGGCTGCACGGCCCAACCGTCGCTGGTCACGAGCAAGCCCTGATCGGAGATCTGAAAGCTGCCGTCACGCGTGTAGCGCACGTCACCGCGGCCGTTGTCGAGCTGAAAGAAGCCGTTGCCTTCAATCATGATGTCGAGCGGGCGACCGGTGGTTTCGACGATGCCCTGTTCGTGCATGCGCGTGATGCCCGCCAGTCGCGTCCCGCGTCCGACTTGAATGGCGGGTGCGGTCTGCGCGTTGGGATCGCCCAGCACCTGCTGCCCCTGGATCGACTGATAGAGCAAGTCTTCGAAGTGCGCACGACTGCGCTTGAAGCCCGGCGTGTTGACGTTGGCCAGGTTGTTCGAGATGACTTCGGTGCGGGTTTGCTGCGCCATCATGCCGGTGGCGGCAGCGCGAAGAGCCGGGTTCATGGTCGTGTCCTGTAGACGGGCTTTAGACGGGCTTGGCGAGTTCGGTGGTCGCGATCCCGCGCACCGAATCGAGGGTGGTCAGAGTCTTCTGCGCGTTGCTGAAGCGGTGCAGCACGTCGATCATGTCGGTCATCGCGAGCATCGTGTTCACGTTGGATTCTTCGACGAAGCCCTGCCGGATGCGGCGTTCGCCGGCCGCGACGGATTGGCGCGACGCATCGGGCACGAACTGCGTGCCGCCTTCGTGCTCGAGGCGCGCACCATCGGCGACAGTCTCAAGGCGAAGGCGCGCGACGGACTTGCCGTCCACCTTCACGTCGCCCTGGTCGTCGATTTCGACCTTGCCGTTGCGCAAGACGATCGGGCCGTCCTCGCCGAGCACGGCATTGCCGCGTCCGTCCACGAGCTGGCGGTCGGCGTTGAGCTCGAAGCTTCCGTCGCGCGTGAAGCGCTCCCCGGCCGGCGTCTGGATCACGAAATACCCGTCGCCGGCGACGGCCAGGTCGAACGGGTTCCCGGTCTGCGTGAGCGACCCGGCCGACGTGTCGAGCACGGTATCGGTCGTGGCCAGCGCATTGCCCATCATGCGGGCAAACGGCGACTCGGCTTTGAATCCGCGCGTGGAGGCGTTGGCCAGATTATTGGAGAGCACCTGCTGCCGTCGCTCCAGCATCTGGAGCGACGCGGAGGCGCTGGTCATACCGTTGATACGTACCGGTCCGGGCATCGAACACTCGGGGAAAGGGGTCGGGCTACGCCCCCTCTCAAACGCAACGGTCGGGCCACAGGGGCCCGACCGGGTTGTTTACTCGTATCTCGTTACGGTATAACCGTTTACAAATCTCGTGTCGACGTCCAGGCAGCCGACCGACGGTCACGCCGGCGGAAATTCATGCCGTTGGCGGTCGGAGTTGCCGAGACCCGGACCCGATCGAGAGGAGCATAGCGACCGCATCCAGTGACAGACCGGTCCGCCGGGCGATCTCACTCAGATCCGTTCCGGTGTCTGCCAAGGCCTGCACCGCGCGTGGAGTGGAGCGGCCGGTGCTGCGCGCGGCGCGACTGGTCGGTCGACCGGCGCCGCCCCAGAGCACCGACACCGAGGCCAGTGCGTCGGCGGCCGACGGGACCCGCACAGTAGGACGGCGACGCAGGAGACTGATGCCGGTCGCGGCGAAGCCGGTGATGGCGAAGCTGCCGAGCAAGACGGGAAGTGCGAGGCGACGCACGGACGCCGGGAGCGCCATCCAGCGCGCCGTGACGACCTTGGTGGGCGCCGCGGTGACGCTCCGCACCGCGCCAAACCCGGCGTCGATGGCTCGCGTGACCGAGGCACCGGTGCCGGGTTGCGTGGCACCGGCAACGGCCGGCGCCAGCACGAGTGCGCCTGCGGCCACCCCGCCCACGGTGACACCAACGCCGAGAGCGACAATGAACGCGGCCTGACGCCACTGTGCCGTGGTCACGCGACGTGCTCCCGCAGCGGCTTGAGATCGACGCGCAGCTTGCTCAGCGCCTTGGAGCGGATCTGTGAGACGCGCGACTCGGTCAGTTCCAGCACCTTGGCGATCTCGTGCAGCTTGAGCTCTTCGAAGTAGTACAGGGAGAGCACTACGCGCTCCTGATCCTTGAGGCGCAGAATGGCTTCCTTGAGATGCGAGACCTCCTGCGCGTGCGTGAGGCTGTCCTCGACCTGGGAATCCTCGCCGTTCGAGAGAAGTTCAACCGGAGCGGGCGCGTTATTCTCGCGGTCACTCGGCGCGCGATCGAGCGGGATATGATGGGCCCCTTCCACGTCGGCCTGCCAGCGCCAGAGCGTGTCCATGTCGACGCCCAGATGTTCGGCAAGTTCGCGATCATCGGGACCGCGCCCGTGCACGCGCATGTACGCTTCGCGTGCGGCGGACATCTCACGCGTCTTGCGACGGATCGAGCGCGGCACATGATCCTGTTTGCGCAGTTCGTCGAGAATGGCGCCGCGAATGCGGGGTGCCGCGAACGTGCTGAAGGCGAGACCGCGAGAGGCATCGAACCCTTCAAGCGCGGTCATGAGGCCGATCGTGCCGGCGCTGACCAGTTCATCGAAGTCGGCGCGTACGGCGAGGGTGCGCGAGACCTGACGGGCGACATGATGCACGAGGCCGAGATGATCTTCGAGGAGACGGTCACGCGCGGACTGATTGCCGGCATGGTAGGACTGCCACAGTTTCGCGTTCATGGCCACAGATCCTTGGGGGGTTGCAATCGCCACGGTCAGACACCTGGTCGGGAGTGTGTAGCACCGGCCAGCGCGCGCATCACGACATCGTGTGCGGCAATCGCTGCGGGTGAGCCTGCCGCGGCGTCGGGAAACGGCATCCCGGCGCGAATCGCGGCTTCGAGCGTTGGGTCGGCGGGAACGGCACCGGCAAACCGGAGCGACGTCCCGAGGAATTGACGTGCGCCTGCGTCAACAGCATCGAAGCAGCGCGCGGCATCGCGCCCATCGTGCCGGTTGACGAGCAGGTCCAGCGGAATGGCACCGATCCGGCCCATGACGGCCTTGCACAGTGCGTAAGTCGCGGCGAGCGACACGGGATCGCCGCCCGCGGTGATGGCGAGCAGCCGCTCGTCGGCGTGCGGAGTGCACGCAGCCGCAATGGCATCGAAGCGCGAGCCGCAATCGAAGACAACGAGATCCATCCCGTCGGACAGAGTGCTGAGCCGACGCATGCAGGCGCGGCGTTCGGCGGCACTCACGGGCGGTTGATCACCCGTGCGCGCGGCACCGCCGGCGACGAGTGTGAGCGTGGTGCTCACGGGCGTCGCGACATCGGCTGGTGCCACGCGTGCTCCGCGCAGATCCTGCCAACTGGCCGCCGCCGGCACGCCGAGCAGCATGGCGAGCGGGCCAACGAGATCGTCCGTGTCCACCAACAACACGCGATGGCCATCGCCCGCAGCCGCGACGGCCAAGAGTGACGCGATCATCGATGTCCCGCTGCCACCGCGCCCACTCGCGCAGAGCAACGTGGGTACGGTACGGCCCCCGTTGCGCCGCGACGATTCGGTGCCGCCACTCGCACGCGACGGCAACGCACGACTGCGCAGCAATGCGTCGATCTGCGAGCTGCCGCCCTGCGAGCTGCCGCCCTGCGAGCTGCCGGGACTGAGCGTGGACATGGGCGTGGTCACGCGGGCATCCAGTCCGGTTCGGCGTCTGCTGTGAGACCGAACGCACGCAGAATGCGCACGACGCCGGGCTTGAGGTCGGCGGGCACATCCTGCCCGTCGGTGACCCAACGGGTCGGCAAATCCACGGAGAGTGCGAGGTCGGCGATGCCGGTCTCGCGCGGCACTTCATCGATCTTGCTGAGCAACACATGCGTCGCGCCGCGATGCTGTCGCGTCGGCGCGTAACCGCGTCCCACGTCGATGGCGAGGTCGGCGCGTAACGTTGCCGGCAGTACGAGGTGCACCTCGTTCGGTGTCAGCGCATCCAATAGAGAACGCCAGCGTTCCGTCAAGGCCGCCGACGCCGGACTGCGCCCGGGCGTGTCGATGATGACGACGTCGCAGTGCGAGAGGCGGCGCATGGCCGCTTCGACTTCCTTGGCCTCGTACACAACTTCGAAGGGCACATCCGCCAGCTCGGCGTACGTCGCCAGCTGCTCCATCCCGCCCACGCGATACGTGTCGATGGTGAGCAGGCCGGGGCGCGCCGCGCCGAACATCCCGCGACGCACGGCCAGCTTGGCGGCGGTGGTGGTCTTGCCGGCGCCCGTGGGGCCAACCAGCGCAATGCGATACGGCGTGCCGTCTGCGTTGCGCATGCCGTTCGGAAACGGCGTGGGCTCGAGGTGCGCTCGCACGCGATCGATCACGCTGGACTGCGCGGCCAGTACTTCGACCATCGGCACGCCACCGTCACGGATGGTGCGTGTGTGCAGAATCATCACGTCGTCGCCCATCGAACGGCGCGCGCGCTCGGACACATGCGACAGGTCCGCACCGCGAAACCGCTCGAGCGCCACGCTCCCGTACGCGCCACTTCCGGTGCTATACGAGCCGCTGCCGAGCGGTGTAAAGTCGTTACGCGCCATACTTCATCTCCCAGGTGGCCACACTGCTCAGCGTGATTGCGGGCGGGAGCTCGGCGAGCGAGACGACCGGGAGGCTGGGCAGTACAGGTTCGATCAACCGGCGCACGCCGATACGCAGCGAGGGTGGGGTGATCAGCGGCAACGGACGTCCATCGATGGCGTACGTGGTCGCCAGGTGATTCAGATCGCGCAGCATCGCGGCGAGCGAGTCGGGCGTGAGCATTGGCGCACCGGCCACCGACGCACGCGGCGAGAAGAGACCCATGAGCGCCGATTCGAGCTTCGCGCCGATCGTGATGCCGCGTACGACGCCACTCTGATCGGCGAACAACCGCGCAATGACGTTCGTGAGCGACTTGCGCACGACTTCCGTGAGCGCTTCCGGGTCTTTCGTATGTTCGGCGCCGTCGCCGACGGCTTCGAGAATGGTGACGAGATCGCGGATGGGCACACGCTCGCGGAGCAGACGCTGGAGTACACGATGCAGCACGCTGAGCGACACCTTGCCGGGAATGATCTCTTCCACGAGCGCGGGGTGCGTCTTCTTGAGCGTCTCCACCATCTCCTGCACTTCCTGCCGCCCGAGCAAATCGGCCGCGCTGGCCTTCAGCGTTTCGAGCAGATGTGTGGCCACCACGGTCGTTGGTTCAACCACGACGTAGCCGAGAGCTTCCGCTTCGGTCTTGCGCGCGCCGGCAATCCAACGCGCAGGCATGCCGAACGACGGATCAATCGTTTCCATACCGTCGATCTCGGCGACCACGCCGCCGGTATTGAGCGCCATAAGAAAGCGCGGCATGACTTCGGCGCGCGCGACTTCGGAGCCGCGCAGCTTGATCACGTACTCGTTCGCCGGCAGTCGGATGTCGTCACGAATGCGAATGGGCGGTACCAGAATACCCAGTTCAAGCGCGGCCTGCTTGCGCAGCAGTGAAATACGCTCGAGCAGATCACCGCTCTGGCCTTCGTCCACCAGCGGAATGAGCGCGTAGCCGACTTCGAGTTCGATCGGATCGATCTGCAGCAGGTCGCGCATCGGATCGTCCGGCGCGGGTGCCTCCACTGGCGGGAGATCGGCGACTTGGGCGAGTGCTGTGCGACGCGCTTCGCTGGCCATCGACGATCGCGCAAAGAACGCGGTGACGCCGGCGAGCATGACGAACGGGAACATCGGCAAGCCGGGCACGAGCGCGAAGGCGCCGAGCACGCCGGCCACCATCCACATCGCGCGCGGGTGCGCACCGAGCTGCTTGCTGAGCACAACGCCCATGCGATCGTTGCCCGTGGCACTCGAGGCCATCAGGCCGGCAGCCGTGCTGATAATCAGCGCGGGCACCTGCGACACGATACCGTCGCCCACGGTCAGAATCGTGTAGGTGCTCGCAGCCTTGGAGATGTCCATCCCCTTCTGCACAACACCGATGAAGATGCCGCCGAGGACGTTGACGACCACGACCAGGATGCCGAGAATCGCGTCGCCCTTCACATACTTGGAGGCACCGTCCATCGCGCCGTAAAAGTCTGCGGTGCGGGCGATCTCGTCGCGGCGCTTGCGGGCGTCCTTCTCATCGATCAGGCCGGCGGAGAGATCGGCGTCGATCGCCATCTGCTTACCGGGCATCGCATCGAGATTGAAACGCGCCGCGACTTCGGCGATACGACCGGCACCCTTCGTGATGACGATGAAGTTGATGCCGATCAGCAGCAGAAAGATGACCACACCGACGGCGTAGTTGCCGCCGACCACGAACTTTCCGAACGCCGCGATGACGTCACCGGCGTGCGCTTCGGTGAGGATGAGGCGCGTGGACGAAACGTTGAGGCCGATGCGGAAGAGCGTGAGCAGCAACAGCAGCGTGGGAAAGCTGCTGAAGTCGAGCGGGTTTGTGGTATAGAGCGCGACCAGCAGTACGATCAGCGAGAGCCCGATGCTGGCGGCGAGCGCCAGGTCGAGCAGCATCGCCGGCAACGGCAGAATGATCAGCGCGATGACGACGATGACGGCAACCGCGAGGCCGAGCTCAGCGCGCTTCCGTCCACCTTCGACGTCGTACGGAATGGGCAGCGAGGCGGCGGTCATGCGGCCGCCGTTCCGCGCCACGACTGGCCGTAGCGTTCGCGTTGACGCAGCACAAAGGCCAGCACTTCGGCGACGGCGAGATACATCTCGATCGGAATCATCGTGCCGACTTTCGACGACGCGATGAGCGCGCGTGCGAGCGGGACGTTTTCGATCACCGGTACGCCGTGCGCGAAGGCGAGCTCCTTGATACGGAGCGCGATCTTGCGCTGGCCGAGCGCCACGACATATGGAGCCGGCGCAACATCGGGGTCGTACTTGATGGCGATCGCGATGTGCACTGGATTGACGATCACCACATCGGCGGTGCGTACGTTGGCGAACATGGCGCGGCGGATACGTTCACGACCGATCTGCCGGCGACGTCCCTTGATCTCCGGATCGCCTTCCTGCGCCTTTCCTTCGTCCTTCACTTCCTGCTTGGTCATCTTGAGCGACTCGTTCGTGCTCCACTTCTGGTACGCGTAGTCCGCACCGGCGAGCGCGAGGAACATCATGCCGCTGTTGCGCATCAGTCCGAGGCCGTATTTGCGCACGACGTCCATCAGCGCCACAGGAGAGAGCAGCGCGAGCCCTTGAATGTCCGGCCATGCATCGCTGATCGTGGCGTACACGGCCCAGCTCACGATGAGCATCTTGGCCAACGACTTGAACAGCTCCACGAAGGCACGCTTGCCCAACATGTTCTTCGCGTTGTTCAGCGGATTGAGACGCTCCCACTTGGGTTCGAGCGCCTTGGTGCTGAGCATGCCGCCGGTCTGCAGCGCCTGCACGACGACGGCAATCAAGGCCATCGCACCCACCAGACCGATCGTGGCCAGCAGTGTGCGGAAGCTGAGCATCTGCACCCAGGAGATCAGGCCGACGCCGCGTATTTCGCTGTTGTGCAGCGACGAGAGATTCTGTCCCATCGCGTCGAGCAGAAAGCGCCAGAGTGTCGGGCCGGCGATGTTGAGCGTGAGCCCGGCACCAAGCAGAAAGGCGGCCGTCATGAGCTCGGGGCTTTTCGCGATCTGTCCCTTATCGCGCGCTTCCTGGAGCCGTTTGCCAGTAGGCTCTTCTGTCTTTTCGCCGGCGTCGCTGTCAGCCATCTCAGCGCACCGTCGCGGCAGAAGCCGACAGTCGCGTGGCGCGTGCGAACGTGTCGAGCGAATTCGTAAAGCCGGGGGCCCAGTCGGTGAGCACATGGCCGATCAGTGCAATCGATCCGGCGAACGTGAGCAGTCCCACGCAAATCTGCAGCGGAAACGCCAAACTCATGATCTGCAGCTGCGGTGCGGCGCGTCCGAGCATGGCGAGCGCCATGTTCGTCACGAACACTGCGGCGATGACCGGCGCGGCGAACTGCAAGCCGCTGGAGAAGATGACTTTGGCCGTCGGTACGAAGGCGCCCATGCCGGCACCGATGTCGAGTGCGGCGCCGAGGGGCATGGCGCGAAAGCTCATGCCCACCGCCTGCAGCATGATCACGTGACCGCCGCCGATGACCAGCAGCACCAGCGCGATCAGCTGCATGACCGACGAGAGCAGCGAGCTTTGCGTGTTGTTGATCGGATCGAAGATCGCCGCGCCGGAGAGACCGCTCGACGTGGTGATGAGTTCACCGGCGAACTCCGCGGCGGCGACAGTAGTCGCGGCGGCAATTCCAATCGTGAATCCGATGATCGATTCCGTCAGGAACGTGGCCGGCGAGATGACCAGCGACGGAAGGTTCGCACTGCTGCTGGAGGCGGGGGTGAGCAACACCGCGAACATCACGATCAGAGCCGTTCGCAGCTTCATCGGGACGGTCTTGGCCGACCACACCGGTGCGACCAGCAGCAGCCCGCCGACACGCAGCGCCGTGAGCACAAACGCGGCAGCCATGCCGGGTGCAAACAGGTCGGGGAAGGCTGCGGCGAATTCGTTCACGCCACGACCGACGGAATGCTCATGAACAGCTGCTGGGTGTAGCGCACCAGCACGTTGATGACCCACGGCAGCCCGACAATGAACGCGCCGCCGACCAGCACCAGCTTGGGGACGAATGCCAGCGTCTGTTCCTGGATCTGCGTGACCGACTGGATGACGCTGATGATCAGACCGACCCCGAGCGCGATGAGCAGCATCGGCGCCGCGATGGTCAACGCGGTCAGGATCGCATCTCGCGTCAGGTCGATCACCAGCTGGTGGGACATCAGGTCAGGTAGCGTGGCGGTCGGTGGGTGGGAACGACGGGAGAAGTCCCGTGTTGCCCTCGGCCCCTCTAGAAGCAGGGTCCGTACCACGTCAGATCGCGCCAGTGAACCTGCGTAAACCGTTTGGCTGCAACGCTTTCCATTCTCCGGTCAAAGCGGCATTCCCCGCCCGCGCTGGTCTCGGCGGCACAAACTGCCGAGCAAGTCGCGGGAGGATTTGCCGGGACGACCGAGGGGCGGCGTGCTAGCCGGCCCCGGATTGCGGGGTACCATTCGGCATGCTTTCCGAACTGTTGGCCAGACTCGGCCTGGGCGCCGTCGCTCCTGCCGCGGGCGAGATCACCCTGCGCGGTGTCCGCGTGGAAGTGCGCAACACTCGGCCCGACATCGCCACCGCTGACGTGCTCGAACGGTTGGACGAGGCGCTCGCGCTCATCGAACGGCACCAGCCGTGGCGGATGCGGCATCTGCGTCGCGACGTGCACCACATCCGGGTCGAGCGGTACGCCTGTCGCGGTGCCTTCATTCCGTCGGAACGTGTCATCATGACCGAGCTGACCTTTCTGGCGCGACGTGACATCAGCGCGGCACCGGTCGCGTCGTCGATTCTGCATGAAGGTGTGCATGCACGTGTGCACGCGGTGCGCGAACGTCTCGCCATGCTCACTGGCCGTTGGGCGCCCGAGCGCGACTCGGCCCGCGAGGAGCGACTCTGTCGTCGTGCCGAACTCGCGTTCGGGCTGTCACTCGACCCGACGCTTGGCGCGCCGGTGGTGGAGCGCGCCCTCGCCAGTTTGCAATTGGACGATGTTGGTGTGGCGCCGCAGGTGGACTGGCGTGAGGCGCAGCGTCGCATCGATGATGTCGATTCGCGTGCGTAAGCATGTGGCACGTGCACCGCTGCCCGCGCTGCTGCTTCCACTGCTGCCGGCGCTGCTGATGCTCGGCTGCACGCCGACCGCGCAGACGGGACCCGGCGTGGATACTCCGTCGACTGCACGCGCGGTGCTGGCCATTGTCGCCACGCCACGGACGATTCCGGCGCCGCAGATCGCCGACTACGTCGCCGCCCTGGACTCGTCCATGTCGGTCGGAGCCCGCGGCATGCTCCTGGCTTACGCGTGGAGCACGCTCGAGCCTGACAGCGCCTCGTTGAACGTGCAGCGCGTCATCGACGATACCCGCTACGCGCGCAGTCGCGGTCTGGTCGTGCTGCTGAGCATCCAGACGATCAACACTGTGAAGCGCGAGCTGCCGGCGGACATTGCCAGTCTGCCCTGGACCGACGCGCGACTCCAACGTCGATTCGATCGACTGCTCGATGCGTTGGCACCGATACTTGGCGAAGTGACGTACGTGTCCGTTGGCAACGAGATTGGCGGCTATCTCGGCACACGCAGCGAATGGCCCGCGTACACGTCGTTCGTGGCGCGCAGTGTCGAGGCAATTCACCGGCGTGCTCCGTTGGTCCGCGTCGGTGCCACGATCGAATACGACGCCGCTGCCTCGCAAACCGCGTTCACGAGAGCGCTCATTGCCGTGAGCGACGTGGCGATCTTCACGCATTACCCGTTCAGCTCGGGTAGCTTTGCCGTCGCGCCGCCCACGATCACGAGCGTGACCTTCGACAACATGCTCGCGCTTGCGGGCACCAAGCCGGTCGTGCTGCAGGAGCTCGGCTATCCGGCCTCGCCGCTGAATGCCAGTTCGGATGCGCAGCAGGCGGCGTTCTTTACCGATGCGCTCGCGCAATGGCGACAACGCGCGGATCGCATGCCGTTTATCAGTCTGTTCCAGTTGCACGATTTCACCGCGCAGCAATGTGCGGAGCTTGGGCGCTACTACAATCTGCCCGGGCAGCAAACATTCATCTCATTTCTTTGTTCGCTTGGCCTCCGTCGCGCCGATGGTTCGCCGCGGCCGTCGTGGGAAGCGGTTCGCACCGCGACCGCATGGCTTCGAACGCCGTAGTTCCACTTTCACATTCCGTACCGGAGCTGTTCGTGTCCTCACGATTCACGGGTTCGCTGATTCCCGTCATAGCGGCGTTGCTGTCCACCTCGGTGGGAGCGAGTCTCGCGGCGCAGCCGGCGACGGTTGCGCCCACCACACGACAGCAGTTTCCGTCGGATCCGTTGGCATCGGTGCCGGTGCTCGCGCCGATGGTGTCGGCCAAGGGGAGCGAGTTGACCGATGTGGTACAGCGGTTCTCCAGCGACCAGAGCGCGCTCTCGCGCCGCTACGACGCCGCCAACTCACCGCAGCAGCGTGTGCGCATCCGCGCGTTCTATAGCTCGTGGCGGACACGCCTGCGTGACGTGGACTTTGACAAGCTTTCGCAAGAAGGCAAAGTGGACTATGTGCTGCTCGAGAATCATCTGCGCTATCAGCTGGAGCTGATGGACCGGCAGGAGCAGCAGCGACAGGAGATGGCGCCCTTGCTGCCGTTCGCGGAGCGTTTGCTCGCCATGCACGATGCGCGACGCGATCTGACGACGTTGGACGCACAGGCAGCCGCGCATACCATTGCCGACATCAGCAAGTCCATCGACAGTCTGCGTGCGTTGTTGGAGCCGGCGCCCGCACGCGCGGCAACCGACACGGAAGGTCCGGGCGCCGGTGCCCGCTCCCGCGTGCCTGCACCGAAAGTGTCTCGTACCGTGGGCAATCGTGCGGCCGAGCAGCTCGATCAGTTGCGCACGCTCACCGGCCAATGGTTCCGCTTCTACAACGGCTATGATCCGCTGTTCTCGTGGTGGGTGGCCAATCCGTTCCAAAAGCTCGATGAGTCGATGCAGCGATATGCGCAGGCTATCCGGCAACGTGTCGTGGGAATTCCGGCGTCGGTCGTGGCGTCGGGCGCTCGCGCGGGCGGCGCAGGATCAGGAACAGGCGCAGCTGGTGGCGGTGGCGGAGCCGGACGTGGTGGCGCGTCGGACAATACGGGCCCGATCATCGGCGATCCGATCGGTGCGGAGGGGCTCGCGGTCGATTTGAAGCACGCCATGATTCCGTACACGGCGGAAGAGTTGATTGCGATCGCCGAGAAGGAGTACGCGTTCAGTCTGAGCGAGGCTAAGAAGGCGGCGCGCGAGATGGGCTTCGGTGACGACTGGAAGGCGGCGATGGAGAAGGTGAAGAGCACGTACGTGGCGCCGGGCAAGCAGCCGGAACTCATTCGTGATCTCGCCAATCAGGCAGAGGCGTTTTTCGACCGGCATGACTGGGTGACCATTCCCGCCCTGGCACGCGAAGACTGGCGGATGGAGATGATGACGCCAGAGCGCCAGCGTGTTGCGCCGTTTTTTTTGGGTGGGGAGCTCATTCAGGTGTCGTATCCCACCGACGACATGACCGACGAGGAGAAGCTGATGAGCCTGCGCGGCAACAATCCGCACTTCTCGCACGCTGTCGTGTTTCACGAACTCAATCCCGGGCATCATCTGCAGGGGTTCATGTCCGCGCGCTACAACGCGCACCGTCGCCTGTTCGCGACGCCGTTCTGGAATGAGGGACAGTCACTCTACTGGGAGATGTTCCTCTGGGACCGCGACTTTCACGTAACGCCGGAAGACCGGATCGGTGCACTGTTCTGGCGCATGCATCGCAGTGCACGCATCATCTTTTCGCTGAATTTCCACGTGGGCAAAATGACGCCGGAGCAGGCCATCCAATTCCTCATGGATACGGTCAACTTCGAGCGCGCCAACGCCGAGGGTGAGGTGCGGCGCTCCTTCAACGGTACCTACTCTCCGTTGTATCAGGCTGCGTACATGCTGGGCGGATTACAGTTGCGCGCGCTGTACAGTGAGCTGGTGACCACCAAGCAGATGACCGACCGGCAATTTCACGATGCGGTGCTGCAGAGCGGCCCCATGCCGATCGCGATGGTGCGCGCGCGGCTGGCAAAAACGCCGCTCACCCGGGAGGGAGCGGCGCCATGGAAATTTGTCCCGCAACTGCCAACGCCGAGACCGTTCCCGGAACGCAGTCGGCGCGACTGACCTTGGGGCGCTGACGCGAGTGCGACGACAGGCGTCCCGACCGTGCGCGCTTCAGACGAAGCTCTTCACCAGCGATTGAATCGTCAGACTCCACCCGTCCACCAGCACGAACAGCAGCAGCTTGAAGGGTAGGGAGATCATGGCCGGCGGCAGCATCATCATGCCCATACTCATGAGCACCGACGCGACGACGGCGTCGATGATGATGAATGGCAAGTAGATCATGAAGCCGATCTGGAACGAGGTGCGCAGCTCGCTGGCCACGAACGCGGACATCAACACGTGCAGCGGGACGTCGTCGACCGTGTTGGGCTGCGGCATGCGGCTCAACTGCACGAACGTCTTCAGGTCATCCTTGCGCGTCTGACGCAGCATAAACTCGCGCATGGGCTTCACGCCCGTCTTCATCATCTGCACCTGATCGATGGTGCCGTCCATCCACGGTGTGATCGCGTCCCGATTTACCTGCGAGAATGTCGGTGCCATGACGAAGCCGGTGAGTAGCAGCGCGAGGCCGGCCAGCAGCTGAGCCGGCGGTGCGCCCTGGGTGCCCATTGCCTGCTTCAGGAAGTGCAGCACGATGAGAATGCGCGTGAAGCCGGTCATCATCAGCAGCAGGGTGGGGAGCAGCGTAAGCAGCCCCATCATCACCACGATGCCCACGGTGCCGCTCAGACGCAGTCCACCGTCCTGCGCATCGCCGAGCTTCACGTCCATCTGCGGCATCATGCGCATGATGGCGTCGTCGGTTGCGATCGGCGCGGTTGACGCCGGTTCGGCGCGCGTCTTCAGCGAATCGGTCGCCGCGCGCGAGACCTGCATGTCCGTCATCGGTCGCGTTGTGCGCGCGCCGCCCGGCGTCACCGTGGCTCCGTTGCCTTTGCGCGGTGCGGCACCGGTCGCACCGGTCGCACCGGTCGCACCGGTCGCGGCCTGCGCTGGCGTGGCGACGGCACCGCCGTTGATCGGCAACTGCGGTTGCTGCGCTGACGGCGCGATGGCCGGCGTGGCTGCCGCCGCCGCTGTGTCAGGCGGTGCGCCCTGCGCACGAAGCGGAGCCGCCGGCAGTCCGGCGAACGACAACGCTCCGATCAGCACTACAAGGCGCGTGGCATTGCTCAGCGACACGTTGAGCATCGAGCGGAAATCGCCGTCGGAGGTGGCGGCGGCACGCGCGATCCTGGCATACGTCGACGCGGCGGCCGGCAACGCAGCAACCGGCTCGGATGCAACGCCGGATGCGGGCTCAAGCCTGATTCGGCCGAACGCGGTGGCCAACGCGCCCGGCAGGAACCGCGCGAAGTCCGCCGACGCAGCGACACTCGATGCGAGCGGCGTGGGTACGGCGCTCGACGTGAGAATGTGCTGGCGATCAGCTTCGTCGAGTTCGAACAACGTGCGTACGCCGCCGTCGCCGACCGAAACAGCCATCACCTTTTCGCCCACACGAATGACCGCGATACCGACTTTGGGGCCGAGTGCGATGCGCTGCACCACCTCCACGGGCACGCGCGACTTCTGCAGCAGCGTTCCCGTGCCGAAGCGCTTGAGCACCCACACGCAGAACGCACCAAGTGCGAGCACGAACGCGAGTGCCGCGAGCACGCCAAGGCCGGCCTGCAGCATGTCAGGTAGTCGGTGGAACGATGTCAGCCAACGCGCGCGCGCCGTGCGATGCGACGGTCACGATGCTCATGCGGCGTGCGCCTCGACAGCGCCCCCTGCGCGCGCCAGAATGCGCGTGATACGGACGCCGAAATGTTCGCCCAGTACCACCACTTCGCCCTCGGCAAAGCGACGATCGCCGACGTAGATGTCGATCGGTTCGCCGGCCAAGCGGTCGAGCTGAATGACAGAGCCGCGCCCGAGTCGCAGGATTTCCTGCACCGTCATGCTGGTGCGTCCAAGCTCGATGGAGACGGGGAGCGCGAGATCGAGAAGCATCCCGATCGGCACTTCGGTCGTACCCATCATCGTCTGTTCAAATTCGGTAAGCTGCGGCGCACGGGCCATCGATTCGTCGCCCGTGACCGGATCGTTGAGCGAAGAGATGGGTTGGCCTGCTGCCTTGGCCGCCTGAACGCTGGCGACCAGCGCGTCGATTTCCGCGGGATTCATGATTTGGTCGTCCGGGCTTCGGGGGCTGACGGTGAATGCTGCACCGAGTCGAGAATGCGTACGGCGAGATTGCCGTTCACTCGGCCGGGGTGGCCGATAAACCGTTCCTGCGAACCGGCGCGCAGGATGACTTTCGATTCCTTCGGAATACCCGTCGGGATCACGCTGCCGACATCGAGTCGTGCGATATCGCGCATGCTCAACTGGAAATCCGGCAGACGCGCGACGAGCGGTACCTTCGTGGCGCGCAGGGCTGCTTCGCTGCGCTGCCGTGTCGTTTCGCGCTCCAACTCGCTCGTCGTGAGGAGGGCGCTTCGCTGCTGCCCGCTCGACGTGAAGAACTTGTCGAGCACCGAAAACGGGAGGCAGATGAGGAGCAGACTTGTTGCGTTGCCAGCCGTGACCTCGACGTTGGCCACGAGCACCGGGTCTTCACGGTTGACGACCTGCAAAATCTCCGGCGACGACTCGAACGCCGTGATGTTGATGTCCATCGGCACATGGTCCTGCCAGATTTCCTGCAACAGTGCCGCCACGCGATCGGCGATGTTGCGCACCGCGATGCGTTCGATCGGCGTCAGCGCGCGCATCGGGATCTGGCCCGTACCCTCGCCGCCAAACAGTCGATCGATGATGTAGTACGAGAATTCCGGGCCGACGTCGAGCACGCCCTTCTGTCCGGTGCCGGCAATGTCGAAGACGAACGACGAACAGGGCGTGGGCAGCGACAGCGTGAACTCGCCGAACGAAAACTGTTCGACGCTCTGCAGGCGGATTTCGATCTGTCCCCGGACGCGTGAGATGAGCCACGCTTCGAGACTCTTGACGAGACGCTCATACATAGCCTCGAGCGTGCGCAGTCGCTCCTTCGACACGCGATGTGGGCGGCGCCAGTCGTAGACCTGCACATCGAGCGATGCGGCGGAGTGCGGCGTGAGTCGCGTGCCTCCGCCGAGCAACCGATCGATGTCGTTCTGGCTGAGTGTTTCCGAGCCCATGGCGGCTTACTGGACTACGAACTGCGGGAAGTAGAGCTGCTTCACAGCCTTCTTGCCAAAGCGATCGCCGATGGCGGCGATGACTTCGACTTTGATCTTCTCGCGCGCCGTCATGTCCACCAGCTCCTCGACGGACTTGCTGCCGAGTGCGGTGAGGATGATGTCGCGCAACTCGGCGTCACGCGCGGTGAAGTCCTCACCGGCTTTGGAGTTGCCGAGTTCGATGGCGACGGAGAGCAACAGAAAGCGACTGCCGCCACTGCCGGCCGGATTGAGCACCAGATTTTCGAGGAGGTGCATTGCGGCGGCCGCGCCTGCGCCTTCCTTGCCGGGTTCCGCGCTATGGTCGCCTTCGGCGGCGGCTCCACCGTCGCCATGTTCGTCGGCGGCGGCGCTGTCCGCGTGGGCGGGAGCCGTGACGACCTTCCCCATTTTGGTGGCGACCATCGGCCCGATGACAGCGGCACCGGTACCGCCACCAACGGCGAGACCGACCGCGAGAATCGCGATCAGCGGCATCTTGGCCTTGAGTCCTGTCGGCGCCGGAGCGTCACCTGCGGCAGCGTCCGGAGTTTTTGCTTCTGGTTTGGCAGACATGTTCGTGATCGGGCGAGAGAAGGGTCAGCGCCACCTTGCAGAGCAGGGTTCGGGCCACGACGCGTTCGCCACGGGTGCGAATCCGTAAAGCGTTTCATTGCAACAGCTTACATTGCGAATAGAACATTCCGGAACATGGAAACACTCGAGGGAACCGAGCGTGGATCCCGGCAGAACGCGCCTGATCGGCACAATCTGCCGCCACATTTTTCTCCGCGGTACCACCACGCCACCCGCACGCGCGCCCGATGCCCGGCGAGACGATTCGTTCGTCGCGCCGGGCATCGACCTACTTCGCGTGATTAACGCTTGATCGTCATCAACTCCTGCAACATTTCGTCGGAGGTCGAGACGACCTTGCCGTTCGCCTGGAAGGCGCGCTGCGCGACGATCATGTTCGTGAATTCCTGCGCCAGATCGACGTTCGACATTTCCAGTGCGCCGCTGGTGAGCTGCGACTGCGAGCCCTCGAGCGCGAAACCGAGCACGGCGCCGCCGGAGTTGGCCGACTCCTGATACATGTTGTCGCCGATACGCAGCAGACCGCTCGGGTTGTTGAAGTCGCCCAGAACGATCTTGGCGAGCGGCGACGTAGTGCCGTTGGTGAAGAAGCCGGTGATGAGACCGAACCGGTCGATCGAGAAGTTCTGCAGCGATCCTGACGTGTAGCCGTTCTGGTCGCGCAACACGGCCGTAGACGATGTCGACGCGAACTGCGTCAGGCCGCTGACGCCGCCGTTCAGCTTGAGGTTGATCTGCACCAAATTCGCACCCGGCACCGCGAAGTCTACCGCGGCAGTGATATTGGTGCTCATGATGCCTGCCTGATCGAATGTCAGCGTTCCACTATTCACGCTCGGCGTCGCCGCGATCGGGCTCATGAAGTACCCGATCTTGATCGCCGCGTTCGACGGCATGCTGGCGGTGAAATCGACTGCTCCGGTGGCGGCATTGAACGACCAGTCGCCCGGATTGTTGTACGGCGTTCCGCTGGTGCTCAACACCTGTACGTTGGCTGGCAGGATTTCATAGCCGGCCGGCGGTATGGGCAGCCCGATCGACGTTGGAGGATTGAGCGCATCGGTCTGGAAGTTCTGCACCTGTGCACTGGCGATCGGATCGATCTGCCAGTCCCACGTGTTGGGCGCGGTCTTCCACATCTGAATCTTGATGTCGTGCTTCGTGCCCTGCGAATCGAAGACGGAGATCTGCGTTTCCGTCCAGGCGTTCTGGTTGATCGGCAACGCGCGATCAAGCGCGTTCGTGAACACGCCCTGGAAGATGGGCGCTGAGGCGTTCAAGTTGCCCGCGAGCACGGTCTCGGTCGTCGGCTTGGCCGAGACCTTCTGGCCGAACGGCAACTGAATATCACGGATGCCGTCCAGCAGTATGCCGTTGTCATAGGTGCGACCCTGCACCACGAAGCCGTTGGTCGGCGACACCATGTTGCCGAGTGCGTCTACCTGAAAGTTGCCGGAGCGCGTGTAGAACGACTGGTTGCCCTTTCGCACCACGAAGAACGAGTCGCCTTGAATGGCGACGTCGGTATTCGAGCCGGTCGTTTCAAGATTGCCCTGGTTGAAGATCTGGTCGATCGAACCGATCTGCATGCCGAGGCCGATCTGAATGGGGTTGATACCACCCTGATCTCCGGGCGGACGGCTGGCGCCCTGCAGGAGCTGCGCAAAGCCTTCCTTGAACGTCACGCGACCGGCCTTGAAGGCGACGGTGTTGACGTTGGAGATGTTGTTACCGATGACGTCCATGCGCACTTGATTGTTGCGCAGTCCCGAAACGCCGGCGTACAGAGAGCGAAGCATGAGTAGGTAGTTCTCCTGAAGGTGAGTCGGGGGTCAGGCGCGAATCTGTGTCAGCTGCGACATCGGTACGTGCAGTGAATCGCCGATGATGAGAATCGGATTGCCCTGGTCGTAGCGCATGCCGGTGATACGGCCGGTCGTGAAGGTCTTCACCTTTTCGGGCCCGCTACCGGTCGGCGTCACTTCAACGGAATAGCTGTTCTTGCCGCTCGTGAGCGGCGGTGTGAACGTGAGATCGGCAAGGTCAAAGGTCTGCAAGCCGGTGCCGACGGTGCCGAGTGAAGCGGTGCTCACCACGCCCTGGCTGTTCGTCACGGTGATCTTGCCAGCGCCGGTGACGGTGCCGGTATCGATCACGGCGGCGCCGTTTCCCGCGCGATCCACGAACATGTCGTTGCCGGGTGTCACGCCCATCTTGCCAACGGTGCCCATGGCCATCTGCCCTTCCACGAGCGCTTGCAGGTTGTCCGCCTGCGTGATCTGCGCTTCGCCGAGGGCGGTGATCGCGTCGGACAGCGCCTGCTGCACTTTGGCCTGATCGGAAAACTGTGAATTCAGGTTCTGCAGCTGCTCGACTGACGAGAACGTCGCGAGCTGTGCAGCCATATCCTTGCCGTCCATCGGATTCAGCGGATCCTGATTCTTCAGCTGCGACACGAGCAGCTTGAGGAAGTCATCCTTGCCGAGCGACGAGGAGCTGATCGGGCTCGACTTCGGGACGGTCGGCTCGGCCGGACCGACCGGCGGCTCCGTGTTGGCGGTCGTGGCGAAAAGCGGGTTACTGAAGCTGCTTCTGATCGCGGTGGTCATCGCGCGTCCTCGTTGTAGGTGCCGCGCTGGCCACGCTGGCCGGCGCTTCGCTGCTGTTCGTCACGCGCCTTGCGTGCGTTGTCGTTCTTCTCCCACTCGCGCGCCATCGCACGGTCCCGCATGCTGCCCTGTCCACTCGCCTGCTGTTCCGCGCCGCCGTTGGCGGTTGCACCCTGCGTCATCGCGAGGCCTTCGCGCTCACTGGCCACCGCACGTGCCGCGTTTGGATCGAGCCGTGCGCTCGAACTGATGCGCACGCTGTCGGCGGTCAGCCCCTGACGTCCAAGCGCATCCTGCAGCTCGCCGGTGTGCGCGCGGAGTCGCGCCGCGTTGTCCGTGTCGGTCGTGATGTGCGTGCCGACCACATTGCCGCGCAGATCCACGGTGATGCGTTCGGTGCCGTTCGGGCCGTCGATATCGAGCGTCATGCGAGACAGTGATGCAGGACCCGCGCCATCCTGAAGCTTTTGCACATCCGCGACACGCTCTGCCGCGCCGATGCCGGACGTCGCTGCGCTCGCAGGTGCTGCCACAGAGAAGGAATGCGCATTTGTGGTGCCGTTCAATGCGTTGTTCATGGCGCCAAACGAACGCTCGGCGGCCGATGCATCCGACGACGCGGCTCGTGTCGCCCGGCTTTTTGTTCCGCTGTTGCTGCCCGAATTTTCCTCGCGCCCGGCAGAATCGTTCGTGTTGGTGGAGGTGCCGCTTCCGCTCCGCGACGCCTGCGCGCCAGCCGCACTATACGCGGACGTTACGTTGAGCGACGGCGCAGCCTGTTCGGCGCTTCCGGTGCGATTGGCGACAGAGGCCACAGAGGCGACCGAGGCAACGCCCGCGACTCCGGCCAGCGCCGTACTGGCCATTGATGCCGCCCCGGCTGATGCGCTCTGCGCGCGTCGTTCGATCAGACTGGAGACGTTCGCCGATCCATTCGTCTGCCCACCGTTGGACAACAGCTCCAGATGTCCGGGGTCCTTCACGCCAAGCGTACGCAACCCTTCCTCACGTGCAATACGCTGTAGTCGTGCAAAGCCAATCGCGTTGTTCCACGATCCGTCAACGAGCACATCGACCGCCTCGCCACGTGTGTGCGCGGAGTCCTGCGTCCAGGTGACCACCGGTCCCTGTCGCGTGCGTCCCTGCGCATACAGAAAGTCCTGCCGCTCCTGCGAGCGGGCTGTCTCCACGATGCTCACATCGCTGCCGTACTCGTCGCGCATGCGTGCGACGACGCGGTCCAGCCGCGTGCGCAGCTCCGGCGCGAGTGCGTTCGGATCCTTGACCGGTGTGGTGACATCGGCGGCGGACGCCGCGTTGGCCGCCGAGAGTGCGGCAGCGGAAGCGGCGGCGATCGCGGCAGAGTTCGCGCTGTTGGCCAACATCGCACCTTCGGCAGTCCCCGCGTGAGACAACAATGCGTCCAGCGCGGCCTGCATATTCGCCCCCTGCTCGTCGCCCAGTGCCAGCAACTGCTCCCGACTCACGCCGCCCTTGCCGGTCAGCCGACTCAGCGCGCGCAACGCCGCAGTGCGTGCGGTGCTCTCGGTCGACGACTTGTTCCCCACGCTCCCTGCGCCGGTGCTGCCGATCAGATTCGCGCCGGTCAGGTTATCGCTGCGAATGCCGTCTTCGCCAAACAGGCTCGCGCGTCCACGCGATGCATCTTGCATCAATGCGTAACGCATGGCATCCGTGGCGTTGGTCGTCGCGTTTTGCGACGTCAAAGTCAAACCGTTGGCGGCCAGTCCATTGCCCCACATGGCGCCGGCCAACTGCGCCGCACGCCCGGTCGAGCTGTCGGCGGCAGGTTCACCCGTAGCATCGCCAACGCCATCAAGCAGTCGGTCGATCAAAGAAGCGCTGTCCGGCGGCAGTGTCTTGAGCACGTCTGCACGGACGGTTGGCCCTGCGCTGCCGAGCAGCGCAAGTAACATCGCAAACTGCGATCGCGTGTTGGAACCGACGCGCTCCTTCTCTCGCTCGCCTTCCTGCTCGTCGCCGCGTCGTTCAATGGGTGCTGTGCGAGTCGCGCGGGTCGCGGCCGGAGTGAAAGACGGCAGTACGATCGAGGACGCGATCATGGCTTGGCACCGGCTGCTTTCGCGGTCCCTTTGGAAATCGCAGCAGCGCGTGCGGCCGGCAACGACGTAAGGATCGCCGCCGCCTGCTTGTCGGTCATCATGTTCAGGATCGAACGCACGTCGGTATCGTTCATCTGATCCATCACCTTGGCCGCGTCCACGGCCTTCATGGCACCGAAAATCTTGGCCAGTCGCGGTTCGGGAAGAACGGTTTCCATGGCGTCGCGCTTTGCGGCTTGGATAGCCTCGGCGACTACTTTGGTGCCCGCGGGCTTCGGTGGCGGAGCGCCGGCCGCAGGCGCTGGTGCGTGACTTCCTGCGGAGGATGCAGCGTGCACCTCGCCGCCACCTTTCAGCGGTGGCGTCGCGTCGGTCAGCCCCTTGGTCTCGGCGCGCAACGACGTGCGAACTTTTTCAAGTGCACGGATGCTATCGGCCGGCGTGAGCGGCTCATGCTCGGCGGCCGACTCCGCACCTGCGCTGTCACCATGTTCCGCGGATGTTTCGTGGCTGGTGCTGTCATGTGCCGTGCTATCGTGCGGCGGATTGGCCTTGAGACTGTCGGCCATCTGCGTCGAATCGGCCACGTACTGCTTCGACGCGCGCATGTAGGCGTAGCCAGAGCCGCCACCGACTCCGGCCAGGATCGCGATCACGGCGGGGATGATCAGCTGCTTCATCGATTCGGACCGTCATTTCGGGTGGAAGCGCGCGGTTGCGCGCCGACCTGCACTTCGGACGACGCACGCGCGCCATCACGGGAATCCTGCGACCGGCCGAAACGTGCCAGCGCGATCTCGTCCATTTGCAAGCGGTCCTTGTGGGCTTCCGCCGCGCGCCATACATCGGCATGGCGCTCTTTCAGCCGGTCAAGTACGCGCCGGTCGCGCGCGGCAGCGTCCAGCTCGGACTGCGCGTCGGCTACGGCACCTTCGGCCTGCTGCACCTGCTCATCAGCGCTCGTAAGGCGTTCGTCGAGCGAGCGCATGACTACCTCGACCGTGGCGAAATGCCCCACGCGCACGGTGCGCTGCGCGGCCGCCGACGCCTGCGCGCGGGAGTTGCGCTGCATGTCCACCAGCGCTTCGCGCGCACGGGTCGCGTCTTCGGCAATCGCGCGTGCATCGGCCAGTGAACGGGACTTGGCCTGCTCAGCTTCCTGACGAAGCTCCAGCACGCGCTGCAATCGGAATCGGAACATCAGTTGCGCCTCACTGCAGACTCAATAGCCTGCCCGATCACAGCGAGTGCATCGTATGTGTCGCCGTACTCGCTGATCTCGTCGGGGCGCTGTTGCAGAAACTCGAGCGCACGCTCGCGGTACGTGATCGCTGCATCAACGTACGGGTCACTGCCACGCTGGTAGGCGCCGACCATGATCAGATCTTCCTTTTCGCGGTACGCGGCTTCCAGTCGGAGCAGTGCGCCTCCGGCCTTCTTCTGCACGTCATCGATGATGTGATCGCGCACTCGACTCTTTGACTCAAGCACGTCGATGGCGGGAAAGTGATTCTGCGCGGCAAGACGACGGGTGAGCACGATATGACCATCGAGAATCGAACGCGCGGCATCGGCGACGGGCTCGTTGAAATCGTCGCCGTCGACCAGTACGGTGTAGATGCCCGTGATGCCTCCCTTGGCGCCGTTGCCTGCGCGCTCGAGCAGACGCGGCAGCGAGGCAAACACCGATGGCGGATAGCCCTTGGTGGTTGGCGGCTCGCCGGTGGCCAATCCGATCTCACGCCAGGCCATCGCGACCCGCGTGACCGAATCCACCATCAACAGCACCTGCTTGCCCTGATCGCGGAAGTACTCTGCAATCGCAGTGGCCACCAGCGCACCTCGCGCGCGGATGAGTGCCGCCTGATCGCCGGTGGCGACAATGAGAATCGAGCGGGCCAGTCCTTCAGGGCCGAGTGAGTTCTCGATAAAGTCGCGCACCTCGCGGCCGCGTTCACCGAGCAAGGCAATGACGTTCACATCGGCTTGCGCGTGGCGCGCGATCATGCCGAGCATGGTACTCTTGCCCACACCCGAGCCGGCGAAGATTCCGACACGCTGTCCGCGGCCAATGGTGAGCAGGCCGTCAATCGTGCGTACACCCGTCTCGAGCGGACGATCGATCGTCTCACGCTCCAGCGGATTGGGTGGTTCGGCAGACAGTGGGACACGTGCAATGACATCGAGCTTTCCCTTGCCGTCGATTGGGTGCCCGAGTCCGTTGAGCACGCGACCCAGCAGCCCCGGCCCGACATCCACGCCGAAGGTCCGGCCAAGCGGTTGCACGCTGGAGCCCGGGTGCAAGCCATCGAGCTCGCCGAGCGGCATGAGCAGCACGCCACGCTCGTGAAAGCCCACGACTTCGGCAAGCACGGAGCGATCGCGCGAATGACTCGTGATGCGACAAAGTGCGCCGAGTCCGACTTCGAGTCCCGTTGCTTCGAGCACCAGCCCGACGACACGCGTGACGCGGCCATACGAAGCAAAGCGGTCGGCATCGTCGAGTCGCGCCAGCATCGATTCTGAAACCGGCGTGAGCGGCGCGTCAAACGGCGAGGCGTGTGAGGTGTCGTACATGGTCGCGCTCACGTCTGGACTTGGCCGATCGTGCGGTAGGCACGCTCGAGTGAGGTGTCTACGCGGCCATCGATGATGCGCTCGCGACCTTCCACCAGACAGCCGCCCCGGAGGATATGTACGTCCGGCATCCATCGGATGTCGCGTACGCGACCGGCGGCGTCGGGCGCAAGCACCACGCCGCACGCGGCAACGTCGTCGGGATGAAGGCGAACGGTGATCAGCTGATCGATCGGAAAATTGGAGAGCGCACGCTGTACCAGATCGCGCACGATCATGGCGTCTGCCTCGACTTCACGCTGGACGAGATGTCTGGCCACGACGACTGCGAGGGCCGCGATGTTTTCTTCCGCGTTGGCGGTCCAGCGCTCTTCATGGGTGCGCACCGACTCGACTGCGGCAGTCAATGCGGCGACCGCCACCGTGACCGTGGCGTCGGCGTGCATGCGTGCGGCGCGCTCGCCGTCGGCACGGCCGCGAGCGTACGCGTCGGCCTCGGACTGCGCACGGTCGTAAACGTCGTTGCTCGCGCTCTGCCCGGCCTCGTAAATCCCGTGCGATTCCGTCTCCATCGCGACTGGCTCCGCCGGCATCGTGAAGATGTCGGGAAGCGCCAGTTCGTCGAGGGCCCAGGGCGTAGCATGCATGCGAGGCATCCGGTCAGATGATGACATCGTCGGAACCACCGCTCATGACGATCTCGCCCGTCTCTTCGAGGGCGCGCACCTTCGAGACAATGTCCGTTTGCGCCGCTTCCACGTCGCGCATCTTGACCGGTCCGAGGAACTCCATCTCTTCCTTGAGCCCTGCGACTGCACGCTGCGACATCGTCGCCATGATCTTCTGCTTGAGTTCGGGACTGGTTGCCTTGAGGGCCAAGGCGAGCTGCTTCACGTCCACTTCGCGCAGGAGGCGCTGGAGCGACTTGTCGTCGAGTGACGAGAGATCCTCGAAGACAAACATGAGGTTCTTGATCTGATCGCTGATGTGCGGATCCTTCTCGGACACGAAATCGAGGACTTCCTTCTCCAGCGACGAACTGACGAGATTCAGCACGGCGGCGACTGCGGCTGGACCACCCACGGAGCTCATGCCCTGCGAGAAGGCGAGATCCGCTTCGCTGCCGATAGCGCGCTCGACGAGCGAGATCATTTCCGGCGACACCTTCTCCATACGCGCGATGCGATACATCACATCGCCGCCCAACGCCGGATCAATTTCACGAAGAATCGCGGCGACATGCGCCGGATCGAGATGCGCGAGTATGAGCGCAATCGTCTGCGGATGTTCGCCGCGCAGTGTGCTGCCGATCTGCTGCGGATCGGCACGACGGAGGCGACCGAAGCGATCGCTGTCCGCGAGCTGGCCCTGGATGCGCTTGAGGATTACCTCCGCGCGCTCCAGCCCAAACGCCCGCTCCAGCACATCGCGCGCGAACTCCACGCCACCGGTACTGATCGAGTCCACGCCGAGCGTGAGTTCGAGAAACTCGGCGAGCACCCCGTTGACGATCTCCTGCGGCACGCGATCGAGCTGCGCCATCTCGAGCGCGATCGTTTCTGCCTCTTCGGCATTGAGGCCGACCGTGATGGTGGCGGCGTGCTCCGGACCGATCGCCATGCACACAATCGCCGTTTTCTGGCGACCGGTGAGCCGGTCGAGTGCGTACTTCTCGTTGGGGTTGATGCGAGCGAGCGCAACCATGATCGCGTGCTCTTAGCGGTCGCCGCGCAACCAGGCCTTTGAGACCCGGATAGCGGCTTCTGGACGCTGCGCGACAGTGGCAATGGCCTGTTCGCGCTCTTCCGTCGTCTGTGGCGGCGGCAATTTCACCGCGGCGCGACGATCATCGTGTTCTTGTTGGTCGTTGTCGGCATAGCGACCGTCCTGCAGCGCATTGCTGTTGTTCGGTTGCATACCATTCTGCAACGCCTGCTGCATGGCGTCGGACATTTGTGACGAGGCCGGAAGCTCGGCATACCCGTTGCCCGGCGGGAGCGCATCCCTTCCACCGTTGGCCAGCGCGGGCGATTTCTTCTGCCGCAGCGCGCCCAGCATGACAATCGCGATGATCAGCACGGCAATGACGGCCGCGATCGTCACGACCGGCTTCGGATTCTCCAGCACGCGATTAACCATCGTCGGCGTCGGGAGCGTATCGGGCTTGGCTTGCAGCGCCGGCATGAAGAATGGCGCGCTGACAACGCTCAGTACATCGCCGCGGGTCGAGTCCAGCCCGACCGCGTTGCGAACGAGCGAGTCTACGCGCGCCAGTTCCTCGGGTGCACGTTTGGTGATCGTTGGCTCGGCGGCGGGCGCGGCCTGCGCGGCGGCGCTCGTGTCGGTGACCGCTGCCGGCATGGTGACCTTGTCAGCAATGAGCACCGCCACCGTGAGCTTCTTAATGCCGCCGACGGCGGCCACATAGCTTTCGTTGGCGCGGGTGTAGTCGTAGACCGTTGTTTCACTGTTCTGCGCGGCGCCCTGCGCCGGCAGAGATGGCGTGACCGCTTGCGTGGCCGTACTGGTGACGGCTTGCACGTCGGGGTCGATCGACTGCGTGGTACGTTCGAGGCGATCAAAGTTGAGCTGCGCCGACACCTGTACGCGCGCGTTACCTGCGCCGTAGGTGGCGGTGAGCAACGGTTCGATCTTGGCCTTCATCTGCTTCTCGACTTCGAGCTGCTGTTCGAGCTGACGGCTGGTCAGCCCGGTCACACTGCTCGCGTCGTCCATCGTCAGCGCCTGTCCGCGCTCGTCCACGATCGTCACGTTGTCCGGCGTGAGACCACCCACACTGCCGGCCACCAGGCGCGCGATGCCGCGCACCGTCGCCTGCGGTGGTGTATCGCCATTGGCCATCGTCAGCGTCACCGACGCCTTGGAAGGCCGCTCGTTCTGCTTGAAGATCTGGTCGTCTTCCAGTGCGAGATGCACCTGCGCCGACTTCACATCGGTCATCTTGTTGATATTGCGCTCGAGCTCACCTTCCATCGCGCGGCGGAAGTTGACCTTCTGCGTAAAGTCGGTCATGCCCCACGCCGGCTTGTCAAACAGTTCGAGGCCGGCGCGTCCCGTCTCCATGAGGCCCGCGCCCGCCAGTTCGACACGCGCGCGTGCCATCGACGCGGAATCGACCACGATCGAACTGCCACCGTCGGCGAGCGTGTAGCTGATACCCAGCTCGGTGAGCTTGGCCGTCATACCACTCACCGATCCGGCCGGCACATTCGTCAGCAGCGGCACCATCACCGGCTTGTTGGCCCACTGCGACACGCCAAATACGAGGGCAGCGGCGAGCACGCCAACGGTGATGATCGCCGCCTGACGGGCGCCGCCAACGCGGCCGAACAGATTCTCGAGAAAGGACGGCATACGATCAGGACTGCATGTTGATCACGGATCGATACGCTTCGACCGTCTTGTTGCGCAGTTCGATGAGCAGATCCATCGCGATGCCGGCTTCTTCACTCGCCGCCATCACCTGATGCAGTTCGACGCTCTTGTCGCCGGCAAGAAAGCGGTCCTTGAAGGCGCCCGAGCGCTCGCTTGCGTCGCTCACTTCATTGATCACGCGCTTGAAGGTGTTGCCGAACGACCCTTCGCCCTCGGCGATGACCGGGACTTGCCTCGCGGCAGTATCCTGCGCGCCGGACTGCGGAGTGAACTGCGCGATCGACCGGGAAAGAACATCGATACGTGTGGACATGATGGGCTCGGTCGGGATCAGGCGCGCACGTCGAGCCGAACACCGCGTGCGGCCGGCGTCGGCGGATTGGTGACGTCTTTGATGCGACTGTAAGTGAGGGGACCGAGTGCGGCGGTTTTGGCGAAGAAGGTCCGCTCGTCCGTGGTGAGCACGCTCCACAGTGACGGATCCGTACCGGCCGGTGCTTCGAGCGGGACCGCGCTCTGCGTCGCGGACTGCCCGGCGATCGGCGTTTGCGTGCGGAGCGCTGGGCGCAGTGCAGGGCGCGCGGTCGGCGCCGTGCCCGCGCGCTCCGCGCCCGTCGACGGCGTGCGATCGGTGTTCGTACGCGTCTGGTCGGGGCGGGCAATTGCGCCCAGTCCGGCGAGCAGCGGGTTGGAAATGCCGTTGATGCTCATGACAGTCAGATATCCAGTGAGGCGCGGAGCATCGACTTGGCGGTCTGGAAGACAGCCGCGTTGGCTTCGTACATGCGCTTGGCGTCCATCAGGCGAACCGTTTCTTCGATCATGTTGACGTTGGGATAGCGCACGTAGCCGTCCGCGTTCGCATCCGGATGCCCGGGCTCGTAGACGACCCGCCCTTCACCCTGGTCTTCCGCGATGCCAGCCACGCGCACGCCGAACTCACCGTTCGGACCGGCGCCGCCACCGTTCAACGGCGTGAATGGCACCTCAAATCCAACGGGCGCATCGGTGGTTGGCGCGCCCATGCCGTCGGCGCCGCGCGCTGATAAGCCGCCGGCCGCGTCGAACGGGTTGAGCTCGGGGTAGAGGGCGTTCGCCGACGTGGACGTCTCCAGCACCACATCGCGGCGCTTGTACGGCCCGCCATCGGCACCGCGCGTCACCGTCGCGTTGGCCATGTTCTGGGCGATCGTCTCCATGCGCTGACGCTGCGCTGACAGTCCGCTGGCCGCGATGCCCAGCGAGCGGAACATCGGGCGAACCGTGGGCGTCGCCGGTATGGGGAGCAGTGTGGCCCGACGGGCGCTACCGATACGGTCCGGCATCAGCCTTGACCCTTGATGGCGCCGCGCAGGCTGGCGTAGGTCTTTTCGAGCAACTTGGCGGTCATCAGGAAGCGGATCTGCTCGTCCGCGGAGGCCACCATCTCGGTTTCGACGTTGGTGGCGTTCGCCTGGGCGACAACGTCAGCCTGACTGCCATTGGCCTCGAGCGAGAAGCCGTCGCTGTTCTGCAGCGATGCCTTCGACACCCGATCCGCGATCCCGCGCATGCGTTCGGCGCTGCGGTCGAGGCCCGCGTTCAGGGACGCGGCTGAGGTGGTGCGATCGATGAGTCCGAAGAGCATCGGCGGTTTCCGGAGTGGGAGGACGAGCGTTCACCCTCCGGAAAAGCAATGCGCGGGCCAAAGTCGCGCACGCCTCACAAATGCTTGAGACAGTCAATCATCCACAGTGACTCAAGTCTCTTCCAATCAATCACTTACAGACAATGTCTCGGCGGCGATCTGGCAAAGCTGCACCGCGTTGTTCGTCCCACCCGAGGGCGCGCCGACCGCTCGGGTCGGAACATTCTGCCGCCTGCAACAGGGCGGGAGTTGCCGACCCTGTGCGCTACTCTTCGTCCGACTCGATCTCTTTGCCCGGGCCATTGAGCTTGTTGCGCAATGTCCGGACGGAGATGCCCAGCATTTCGGCCGCCTTGGTCCGATTGTTATCGGCAGCGGTCAGCGCATGCTGAATCAGTACGCGTTCCGCCTCTGCCACATTCAGCGACGTGAGGCTGATGGCGTCACCGTCTCCCGACGCACGCGGTCCGGCGCTCCCTCGCGGGGCGGTGGCGCTCAGGGCAGGGCGACCGGCAACCGGCGTGCTCATTGACTGACCGGTGAGCAGGCGCGGCCGGACCGACGGGGCACCCAACGAGTGCGCCAGCCCAAAGCGCGTGCCTTCAAGACAATGTGGCTGGATCATCGCGTCGGGGGTGAGGATCACCGCCCGCACGATGACATGCTGCAGCTCACGGATGTTTCCGGGCCACGGGTAGTGCTGGAGCGACTCCAGTGCGTCGGGCGACAGGCCTTCGATCTTCTTGCCGATCTCGGCTGCGGTACGCATCGCGAACCGCAGCGCCAACACGGGAATGTCTTCCGCCCGGTCGCGCAGCGGCGGAATAAGGACCGGGATCGTGGACAGTCTATAGTAGAGGTCCTGACGAAACGTCCCGTGGTCCGCCTCGGCGGCCAGATCCCGGTTGGTCGTCGCTACAATGCGCACGTCCACCTTGATCGGCGTCGTTCCGCCCACCCGCTCGAACTCTTGCTCCTGCAGCACGCGCAGCAGTTTCGCCTGCAGGTCGAGGCGCATTTCCGAGATTTCGTCGAGCAGCAATGTGCCACGGTTGGCCCGCTCAAAGGCGCCCTCCACCCGCTTGATCGCACCCGTAAACGCGCCCTTCTCGTGCCCGAACAGCGCGCTTTCCACCAGTCCTTCGGGGAGCGCAGCGCAATTCAGCTTGATGAACGGCTTGTCACGACGGTCGCTCTGATCGTGAATGGCGCGGGCAAACAGCTCTTTGCCGGTGCCTGACTCGCCCTGCAGCAGCACCGTGGCGCGCGTAGGTGCTGCCATGGCAACGGTTTGCAGAATTCGACGGATCGCCGCCGAATCGCCGATGATCTGCCGTTCGTTACGGAACTGCATGACCTCCTTGCGCAGCGACTCGTTCTCACGGCGCAGACGCACAAACTCCAGCGCCTGATCGACCGCCAGCTCCAACTGCTGCGGCCGCACCGGCTTGGTGATGTAGTCAATCGCCCCGGCTTTGATCGACGCGACGGCGTGCTCGATGCTCGCGTACCCCGTCAGCATGATCAGCGGAATGTCGTACCCCTCGCGCGTGAGCAGCTGGATGAACTCCAGGCCAGTCAGCCCGGGCATCCGGTAGTCCGAGATGATCAGATCGATCCCGCCACGCTCCAGCACTTGCAACGCTTCCGGCACGCTGCGCGCACCGACTGGCGTGTGACCCGCCCGCTCGAGAGTGTCTTCGAGGATCAGCCCAACGCTGGGCTCGTCATCGACATACAGAATGGTGGCCATCGGGAGGGACCGGGGACGAAAGGGGACCGCTGGGCCGTTCGCGCAGAGGAAATCTATGCATGGTTCGGCGATACCCGGCAAAAATAGCCGCTAAAGACTCTGGGCGCCGCTCCGATACTCATTGGCAGAGATGCCACCGGCGTATCGGTCGGGTGGTATCGCGTGACAGTCTCCGTCCGTGACAGCCAGTCTCCGCAACCCGCCCGACGATGCGCATTTCGAACCAGATGATCCTGCGGGGGAGTCAGAGCCGCTTGCAGTCGAGTCTGCAGGGCGTAGACCGCCTACGCGAAGACATTTCCTCAGGCATACGAATACGGAAGATGTCGGACGACCCGACCGCGTCCACCGAGGTGGTGCGTGTCGGCAGCTCGCTGCGCGCTATCTCGCGCTTTCGACAGAACTCGCAGGCCGCCACCACGCGCGCCACGACCGAAGAGAACGTTCTCGACAATCTGACCAACGTGATGACGCGCGCCGCCGAACTTGCCGTCGCGCAAGCATCGGGTACCGCGAACGCGCAAACGCGTACGATCACGAAAGCGGAAATCGATCAGTTGATCAGCTTCGCCGTCGATCTCGGGAACACGAGCATCGGAGACGACTTCCTGTTTGGTGGCACACGCTCCGGCGAACGGCCGTTTGCCGTACCGTCGACGCCGACCGGGCCCTTCTCGCGACTGGTCGACGCGTCGAGCAATCCGGTCGATCCGAGCGGATACACGCCGGTTGAAGTGGGCGACGGCAAGTTTGTCACGCCGAACCACAACGGCACCGACATCTTTCTCACCACCGATGCACTCGAGTCGCTGCGCGCGCTGTCCGATGCGCTCGGCACCAACAACGTGGCCGGTATCGGCACCGCGCTCGGTCGTATCAACGTGGCTCACAGCAACGTGCAGACGCTCATCGGCACTCAAGGCGCACGCAGCAACGAACTCGATATCGCGCGCAATAACCTCGATTCTCTCGAGCTCACGCTGACCGTCTTCCGCTCCGATCTGCGCGACACGGAAGTGGATAAGACGATTGCGGAACTCGTCGGCAAGCAGACGCTCTATCAGGCGGCGATGAGTGCCACGTCGCGCATTCTCGGCCTGAGTCTTGCGAACTACCTGTAACGTTCCGCCCGTGCCCGGTGATCGTTTCGGTCGCCTGCGCACCGGCACGATGGAGCGTGGTATGCTCCGCTTCCTTCCGCTTCTGAATGCCCCGACATGCTGACCACACAAACGCTGTCCACTGCTGACCATTCACCGACGAGCGAGACGCCTCTCACTACGTCGGAGCCAGACACGCTGCAGATCGCTTCGCGTGCGCTCGGCGATATCGTGGTGTCAACGGCGTGGGTGATGCATCTGCCGCAACCGCTTGGCGGTTTTCCCGGGCATCAGGATTTCGTGCTCGTTCCCGCCGCACGCAACGGACTGTGGTGGCTGCAGGCGCTTGAGGATCCCGATCTGACCTTTCTGCTGGGCGACCCGTTCATCGTTGATCGCGACTATGCGTTCGATCTCGCGGACGCCGATCGTGCTGCACTGCGCATCGAGCGCGAGTCGGATGCATTCGGGCTTGCCATGATCACGTTACCGACGGCAATCGGCAGCGAAGCTACGGCCAACTTCCGCGCGCCGTTGGTCTTCAATCTGGAACGGCGCTTGGGGCTGCAGGTGGTGAGCCGCGACGACGCGCACTCGGTGCGCCGCCCGATCGAACTCGCGGCGTACGAGCCGCAGGCCATCGGCCTGCGCATCCAGTAACGCGCGCGTTCACGATGGCATTCGGTCAGGAATTGGCGCACGCCCACGCCGCAGCCTACTCCGCATTCCGCGCCATCTCATGACCCAGCGCACCAAGGCCGCGCAGGCCGAGGAGCAGTTCCGTGCCGCGCTTGGTATCGCCCGTGAAGGCGAGTCCGAGCGCGCTATGCGACTGTTGGAGCGTGCGCTCAAGCTCGATCCCCGACATCGCGGTATTCGCAACGCGTTGGGCGTGTTGCGCCTTGAGACGGGAGACGCCGCCGGGGCCGTTGCCTTGCTCAAACCGCTCGCGCGCGAACTCGCCGATGTCGCGGGGGTGCAACTGAACCTCGGTAACGCGCTCATCGCCCTGCGTCGTCCGGACGAGGCCATCGCGCCCCTGAAGCGGGCGACTGTGCTCGAGCCGTCGTCGGCGCTGGTGTGGTATGGATACGCGCGGGCGTTGCAGATCGCCGGCCGGCCGGAAGACGCGGAGCCGGCGTACCGCACGGCGCTGCAGCGCGACCCGTCTCACATCGAGGCACGCGCCAATCTGGCGGCAGCGTGCAGCTTTCAGGACAAATACATCGAGGGCGAGGCAGAGGCGCGCACGGCCATCGCACTGGTGCCGCAGCATGCCGGTGCACATGTGAATCTGTCCATGTCTCTGCTGGCACAGCGACGGTGGGCAGAGGGGTGGCGCGAGTATGAGTGGCGCGAGCAGACGGAGTTGTTGGGCGCGCAGCTGCGCGCATGGGCGCAGCCGCGGTGGAATGGCGAGGATGTGCAGGGCAAGACCGTGCTGGTCCATGCGGAGCAGGGGTTCGGCGACACCATTCAGTTCGCGCGCTATCTGCCGTTGCTGCGTGCGCGTGGCGCGTATGTGGTGCTGCAATGTTCGGCCACCTTGGTGGAACTGATGCGTGTGGCGGAGCTGGCCGATGACGTGGTGGTGAACACGGCGCCATTGCCACCGCATGACTGGCAGGTGCCGCTCACAGGGCTTCCGCACCGGTTGGGACTCGTGACGTCGGATGCGGTGTACGTGCGCGATGAGCCGTATTTGCTCGCGTCGCCGTTGCGCGCATCGCCGTTGCCGCCACCTGCGCCCGGTACGCGACTGCGAGTGGGATTTGTGTGGGCCGGCAGCCCGACAATGATGAACGAGATGAACCGCGGATGTGGATTGCAGGCGCTGCTGCCGCTGTTGTCGATGGACACTATCGAGTGGGTCAGTCTGCAGTGCGGGCCGCGTGCTGCGGACCTGGCATCGTTGCCACGTAACGTGCGCGTGCTCGACCTGTCCACCTCGCTCGGCGATTTCGCCGACACGGCAGCGGCGATGATGGAGCTGGACGTCGTGATTTCCACGTGCACGGCCGTGGCACATCTTGCCGGCGCTTTGGGGCGAGAGTGCTGGGTGCTGCTGCCCAAGGTCGGCTTGGATTGGCGCTGGGCGGGCGATGCGTTGCGGGAGCCCGAGCGCAGCACGCGTTGGTACCGCACTGTCTGGGGCGTGCGGCAGGACGAGGCGCGTGCGTGGGCGGCGCCGGTGGAACGGGCGCAGGAACGGTTGCAGCAGATGCTGCGTGCAGGTACGACGGTCGATGCGCTCATCGGCACCCACGAATTGCGGCTGGCCAGCGCGTTTTCCTGAGTCGACAGCGCGACACGCCTCACCGAATTGCAGTCGAAGGCATACTTTCGCCCAATAGGCGATTCGCTGCCCTGAATTCGGATCCGCTGCTGAGGAGCGACGATGGCTGAACGTCCGACCGAACCGGCTACACCCCCCACAAACGCCGTGAGCCGGCGCGACTTCCTCCAGGCCGCAGGCGCGGCCGGTGCCGGATTCGCGCTCGGCGACCCCACACCCGCGCTGGCCCAGGTCGCGGCGGCCGTCCCGGGTGCCCATGCGCGATCGGACTTCGATGTCGCTTTCGAGAAGGGAGCCATCGTCTCGCTGCGGCGGATGAACGATGCCTTCGACACGAACTACGTGCAGACGGGCGGTCGCGTAGGCGACGTGGTGCTGCGCTACCGGCGCGGTGCGGGCGACTGGCAAACGGCCGACACCTCGATGCTGGCGAAGGAAGGGCAGCTCACGGAACGAGTGAACGGCGACGCCCGCGAAACGCGATTCGTCGTCAGCGAGAGCGGCACACCAGTCCTCGACGTGAGCGTCGGCTTCGTTGTGGAAGCGGAAAAAATCCGGTGGACGATTGGTGTCGCAAACCGCACGGCCGAACCGTTAGAGATCGGCGACTTTTCGGTGCCGCTGCCAATGAACACGAATTTCCGGCAGCCGGGCCGGCCGTCCACGGCGGCGGTCCTCAAGCACAGCTTCATCTCCGGCGACGCGTCGTTCCTGTTCTGGATGCGCAACAACAGCGTCGGTCCGTACCTGACCATGACACCTCAGCCCGGAACGCGACTGGAATACTGGGAAGCGCAGGGCGGATACCGCGTCTTTGTTCATTCGGCGGCGGCCGGAGTGATCGCGCGCGAACGCGGCTGCAAATGGCGGCAGGCACACACCACGGCGACTCTGGCGCCAGCCGGCAAGTCCGGCGCGACGCGCTCGTACGGTTTTACGCTGCGCTGGGCGCCCGACTACGACGGTGTGCGACGTATTCTGGTGGACGAGGGCGGCGTTGATGTGCACGTGGTACCCGGCATGACGGTGCCCACCGATCTCGTTGCACGCTTTGCGTTACGAACGAACCACCAGATCCGGGGCGTCGACGCCGAGTTCCCGCGTGAGACAGCTATCCGTTCGCTTGGTTCGAAAGACGGGGCGTCGCTCTACGAAGTGCGCTTCCAGCGACTCGGCGAGAACCGGCTGACCGTGCGCTATGGCGATGGAAAGCAGCTGCATCTCGAATGGTTCTCCACCGAGCCCATCGAAACGCTCATACGTAAACGCGGCGCATTCATCGCGAAGCAACAGATCCGCGATCCCGACAAGTGGTACGACGGATTGCTCGCGGAATGGAACATGGACTCGCGCGTGCAGCTCAGCCCCGACAATTACGATCGCATCAAGGGTTGGCGCATCTACGCTGTGACGTGCGATGACCCCGGCCTCAGTAAGCCCGCGTTCCTCGCTGCCAAGCAGACGGTGTATCCGGAGCAGGCTGAAGTCGGCGCGCTGGACTACTACATCGAGCGGTTCGTCTGGGGCGGCCTGCAGCGCACCAGCGACGAGACGTATGCCTACGGCATCTATGGCATCCCGGATTGGAAGCAGAACCGGGACAGCGCCGACCCCGGTCGTAACGGGCGCATGCACATCTGGCGCATCTACGACTACCCGCATCTTGTGCTGATGTACCTGAGCCTCTATCGCGTGGCCAAGCATCAGCCGCATATCCGCACCGCGCTCGATGCACGCGAGTATCTTCGGCGTGCGTTTAACACAGCGGTCGCGATGTTTACCATCCCGACCGAGGTGGAGCGATGGTCGGCGTATCGCACGGGCCTGTACAACGAGCTGGTATTCGTTGATGTGATCGACGCGCTCGAATCGGAGGGACTGCGCGACGACGCCGATCGCCTGCGCATGCACTGGGAGCGCAAGGTGCAGTTCTTCATCAACGAGAATCCGAACCTGTTTCAGTCGGAGTACGCCTTCGACTCCACGGGCTTCGAGTCCACGCATGCGCTGGCGTCGTACGCCGTACGCCATGCACGCCAACTCGCACGCGAGCGCCCGCAGAACGACAAGTTCCCGCCCATCCTCCCCGACGCGACACGTCGCTTCATGGAGGTTCAGATGGCCGCGAATCTCTTCTGCCGCGGCTCCATCGAACCGGCATACTACTACCTCGGCAGCGACTACCGCGGGTCGGCCGGGAACGCGTACACACTCACGTACATGTCGCAGATGAGCGGCTGGGCTGTGCTCGACTATGCACTGCATCATGCGGCCAACCCGCACCCATACCTGCGACTTGGCGGCGCGTCATATCTGAGCGCGTGGGCACTCATGAACACGGGTACGCGCGAATCCAACTACGGCTACTGGTATCCGGGTGCGGAGAACGATGGCGGCGCAGGCGGCGGCTTTGAGCCGGCGCCGTTCGGCAACACGTGGCTGGAGCAGCCGCACACGCGCGGCTCGTGGTACTACTCCTGCGAAATCGATCTCGGCTTTTGCGGTGCACTCCGTGGTGCTGCCACGGTGCTCGCCGACGATCCCATCTTTGGTCGGTGCTGTCACCTCGGTGAACTGCGGCAAACGCGCGGGCGCAGCGACGTCATACCGAGAGATGGCCTGCGACGACGGTTCCACGCCGTGCTCAGCGCAGGTCGTCTGCACATCGAACTCGACGTTGATCGTTTCGCGGCCGACCGTGCCATTGAAGTGGCCGACGATCTCTCGCGCGTAGACTTCACGCTGGAAAGCGACGAACCAACGGCGCACCGTGCGCGGCTGCGATTCGCCGCGAGCGCCGGCAGCTATAGCATGAAGACCAGCGGTACCTTCACTGATCTTGTAGTCGATGCCAGCGGTTGGGCCGCTGTCGAGGTGCCCGTGCCGGCAAATGCGGTCGGCGCCACCGTGAGTATCGTACGGCGCGACTGAAATCCCCACCATGTCCTCTTCTCTCCGTCCCCTCCTGCGAATGTCGCGCTCTTCTCTCGTCCTGCGTGGATGCGCTGTCGTATTGTGCGGCGTCACGCTCAACGGCGCCGCCCTCCCCGCACAAGGCACGCGCCTGCTGCGCCAGCCCTCCGCCTCCGCCACCGACATCGCGTTCACCTACGGCGCCGACATCTGGATTGTCACCAAAGGCGGCGGCGTCGCACGGCGCATCACGAGTACGCCTGCCGTGGAGAGCGACCCCAAGCTCTCTCCCGACGGCAAGTCGATTGCGTTCACTTCCAACCGAAGTGGCACGCCGGCGGTGTACGTAGTAAGTGCCGCCGGCGGTGAACCCACGCGCCTTACCTGGTATCCGGCCGCCGCCCTCGCGCGTGGCTGGAGTCCTGATGGTGCGCGCGTGCTCTACGCCAGCAGCTACGGTACCGCGCCGTCGTCGTATCACCGGCTCTGGTCTGTGTCGCGTACCGGCGGCGTCTCGACCGCTATCACGGCGGGGTGGGGCTTCGACGGCAGCTGGTCGCCCGACGGCAAGCGGGTGGTGGTCGACCGCATGACGCGATGGGATCCGGAGTGGCGCTCGTACCGCGGCGGACAGAACATCCCCCTGCGCATCCTCGATGTGCAGAGCCGCAACGAAGTGCTCATCCCCAACGATCAACGCGCCACCGATGTGCAACCCACCTACGTAGGCGGTAAGGTGTTCTTCATTTCCGATCGTGATTGGGCCAGCAACGTTTGGTCGTACGACGTGGCAAGCAAAGCGCTCGCGCAGGTCACGCGCTTCAAGGATGCCGAGGTGAAGTCGCTTGGTGCGGGTGCCGGTCAGGTGGTGTTCGAGCAGGACGGATACATCCATACGCTCAACCCGGCGAATGGCACGCATCAGCGCGTGGACATTACGGTGCAGGGCGATTTTCCGTGGGCAGAGACGCGTTGGGAAGATGTCACTCGCACTGTCGTCGCCGCGTCGCTGTCGCCCACCGGCAAGCGCGTGCTGCTGGAATCGCGCGGCGAGATTTTCACGGTGCCCGTCGAGCAAGGGGACACGCGCAACCTCACCCGCAGCTCCGGTGCAGCTGATCGCGCGCCGAGCTGGTCGCCCGATGGCAAGCAGGTGGCGTGGTTTAGCGACAACGGCAGCGGCTACAAGCTCATGATCGCGGGCCAGGATGGGATGGGTACGCCGCGCGCGATCGAACTGGGCGAGTCGAAGATGGCGTGGGAGCCGAGCTGGTCGCCGGATAGCAAGCGGCTGGCGTTCGTCGATCATGTGGCGCGCTTGCGTGTGGTGGAGATTGCGACCGGCAGGATCGTGACGGCCGATGTCGGTGGGGCCGGCAATGATCGCGGCAACATGGGGCCGAGCTGGTCGCCCGACTCGAAGTGGCTGGCGTACGCCAAGTCGTATCCCAACAACTTTCACCGCATCACGGCGTGGTCGGTGGAGACCGGCAAAGTCGAAACGCTCACCGATCCGATGGCCGACGCCATCCAGCCGGCATTCGACAAGGACGGCCGTCATCTGTACTTCCTGGCAAGCACCAACCTCGGTCTCGCCAGCGGGTGGGCCAACACCAGCGCCGGTCTCGCTGACCCGCAGTACGGCATGTACGTGATGGTGCTGCGCGACGGTGATGCCACGCCGTTTCCGCTCAAGAGCGACGACGAAGCAGCGCCGCCGCCGGCCAAGCCCGATACCAGTGCGGTGCAAGTGCGTATCGATCTGGCCGGCATCGACCGACGCATCGTCGCGTCGCCGCTTCCTGTGCGTCGCTACGGTGACATTCAGGTGGGCACGCGCGGCATGGTGTTCGTGAGCGAGCGCGTGGAGAATCAGCCCGGCGTGACCGTCCACAAATTCACGATTGCCGACGCCAAGACTGAAGTGTTCACGCGTGGGGCAACGCGTGTGGCGCTGTCGCACGATGGCAAGAAGATCCTGTTGCAGACGGGCCCGCAGTGGACCGTGACCGGAACTGAGGCCGCGCCGCCGGCAGGTCGTGGGGCGGTGACGGTGGCGCTGCGCATGCAGCTCGACCGGCAAGCCGAGTGGCAGCAGGTGTTCGACGAAGTCTGGCACTTCGAGAAGGACTTTTTCTACGACCCCGAGATGCACGGCAACGACTGGAACGCCGTGCGCGCGCGCTATCGTCCGCTGGTACAGTGGGTGCGTCACAGCGCGGACTTGGCGTACGTCGTGGACCTGGTCAACGGTGAACTGTCGGTGGGTCACAGCTATGTGCGCGCCGGCGACCTCCCCGCCGTCGACACGTCTCGCGTTGGTACACTCGGCGCCGACCTGGTGCTTGAAAACGGTGGCTGGCGTATCAAGCGCATTCTCACCACCGAGAGCTGGAACCCGGGACTGGGCGCGCCACTCGATAGACCCGGGTTGCGCGTGCGTGCGGGGAATTTTCTCGTGGGTGTGAACGGACAGGCGCTGCAGGCCACGGAAGACCCGTATCGGCTGTTGGATGGCACGGCGGGTCGCCAGACGGTGCTGCACATCAACACGCGGCCGTCGATGGACAGTGCGTGGACCATCATCGTCACGCCGGCGAACGACGAGAATGCCCTGCGCACGCGCGCGTGGGTTGAGGACAATCGGCGCAAGGTGGATTCACTGAGTGGCGGCCGTCTCGCGTACGCGTGGATTCCGAACACCAGCGCGCCGGGCACCACGAGCTTCGATCGATACGTGTTTGCGCAGCAGGACCGTGCCGGCGCGATCATTGATGAGCGATACAACGGCGGCGGCTCGCTCGACGACTACATGGTGGACCATCTCACGCGCACGTTGCGCGCCGGCATCAGCAACAGCGCGCCCGGCGCGAAGCCGTGGCTGCTGCCACAGGGCGTACTGGGTCCCAAGGCGTTGCTCATCAACGAGCGCGCGGGCTCGGGCGGCGACTACTTCCCGTGGGCATTCCGTCAGCAGAAGGCCGGCGTGATCGTTGGCGCGCGTACCTGGGGTGGGCTCGTCTCTGCCGCTTCGCACTACCCCATGGTGAACGGTCTCAGCGTCACGGCGCCCGTGTACCGGGTGTTCGATGCCATCAACAACACGTGGATTGCAGAGAACGAAGGCGTGCCTCCCGATATCGAGGTGCTCATGGACGAAAAATCGGTGGGCGAGGGACGTGATCCGCAGCTCGAACGCGCGGTGCAGGAAGTGCTCAAGTCGGTGCAGGCGCTGGGCGCCAAACCGGTGGTACCGCCGCCCGCGACCAAGCCGTCGCGACGGCCGTAGCGCAGGCACGAATTGCCGGTGGCGGAACAGTTTGTTCCGCTTGTGCACAGGGCAGCGGCGTCTCAGTATCAGCTAAACCGCTGTCCTGCAATGATATACATATTGGCATCGATCGTGCAAACACCTCGAGAGTCGTCGCGCCCCGTGACGTCGCCCTTTCTCGAATCCGACACGATCACGCATGTGCGGCATTGCCGGTCTGCTGGACTTCTCACATCGCGGCCCCGGTGAACTGATCGACGGGTTCACCGATGCCCTCGCGCATCGCGGACCCGATGGGCGAGGCACGTTCAGCGACGGGCCAGTCGCACTCGGCCACCGTCGGCTGTCCATTCTCGATCCGACACCGGCCGGCGCCTGCCCCATGGCGGTGGAATGTCCGGACGGCACGACGCTGCACATCACGTTCAACGGCGAGATCTACAACTACCTTGAGTTGCGCGACGCGCTCCGCAAGGACGGCTATCGCTTTCGTACGGAGACCGATACCGAGGTCATCGCCGCGGCCTTCCATCGGTGGGGCGAAGACTGTCAGCTCAGGTTCAACGGCATGTGGGCGTTCGCCATCTGGTCGCCTGCCACGCAGACGTTGTTCTTGTCTCGCGATCGCTTTGGTGTGAAGCCGCTGTACGTGTCGGTGCGCGGCAGCCGCGTGGCCTTCGCGTCGGAGATCAAGGCGTATCTCGCACTCCCCGACTTCACGCCCGCGATATGCGAAGAAGCGGCGGCTGCGTTCTTTGCCAATCCCACGGCTTACGACGGCGTGACCATGGCCACGGCGCTGCAGGGCGTGCATCGGATGCCGCCAGGCCACTCGCTCACCATCACACGCGAAGGTGCGCGCGGATTCCGACGCTGGTGGGAGACGCGCGATCATCTGCCCACGGTTCCCGCGCGTTACGCCGATCAGGTAGAGCAGTTCCGCGCACTGTTCATCGACGCAGTGCGCCTGCGTATGCGGAGCGATGTGCGCATCGGTACGTCGCTTTCCGGCGGTCTCGATTCGAGCGCTGTTGCCTCAACCGTGGCATATGTCGCGCGCAACGATGCCCGCGCCGACCTCGCACGCGTCGCCTCGGATTGGCAGCGAACGTTTATCGCAACGTTTCCCGGTCACGCCGTCGACGAGCGCCAATACGCCGACCTGGTGGTCGCACACACGCACGCCTCACCCACGTATTGGGCATTCGATCCGGCGCGCGACGTGGCCGACATTGCGAACAGCGTCTGGGCCATGGACGACCTCAGTGGCGCACCGGCCGTACCGGTATTCAATATCTATCGCACCATGCGCGAGCACGGCGTGGTGGTCACGCTCGACGGGCACGGCGGCGACGAACTGCTGGCCGGATACAACTGGTATCGCCAGATCGAGGCCGCCCAGCTCAACGACGTGCTCTACCGCGACTTCCACCACACGCACCTTCCAGCCATTCTGCGCAACTTCGATGGCTGCTCGATGGCAAACGGCGTCGAAGTGCGCTCGCCGTTTCTCGACTGCCATCTCGTCACCTTTGCGTTCGCGTTGTCTGGTGAAACGAAGTACGACGGAACGATCGGCAAACGCATCTTGCGTGACGCGCTTACCGGCATTATGCCGGAAGCCATTCGCACGCGCACCAGCAAACTCGGATTCGAATCACCCCTCGTGGGCTGGGCCAATGGCGCGCTCGGTCCGCTGCTGCTCGCCGCGACGCGCACCGAGGCCTGGGGTTCCGCGCCGGCGCAAGCGCGTGCGGCAGAAGTCGCGGCCATTGTACAGTCGCGCACTCCGGCCGCGTCATGGACCGAAGGGGACAGCGTAGCGGCCACACTCGCGTGGCGCCTGCTCTCCTACGTGACTTGGCGCTCCCTGTTCCTCGGCGAGCCATCGCTGTCCAACTAGACGACATGCTCAACGTCCTCGTTCTTTTCGACATACGCAACCTCGCGCAAAAGCGCGTGGCCATTCTCGATCACGTGCAGTTCCTCGAGCACGCGCCGGCCGGTGCGGTACGCGTGGCCTATGTGAACATGGCCGATGTGCCCACGTTCGACGAACGGTGGCTTGGTTTCGACGTGATCGTATTGCACACCACGCTACTCTGCTGGCGCTGGCATCCGCAGTTCAATCAACTGGCGCAGCAGCTGGAGTGGATGTCGCAGTACAAGGGCATCGTGGCCGCCATGCCGCAGGACGAGTACGACCACGCGCACCTGCTCGATGACTGGCTCTCGATCCTGCGCGTGCAGATCGTCGTGAGCTGCTTCGACGACGGTCCGCGTGCGCTGCTTTATCCACGCATGCGTAACCGCGCCTACTTCATTCACGGGCTTACCGGATACGTACACCCACAGCGCGTGGTCGCGGCACGCACCACTTCCAGATCATCCGCCGCGCGTCCGCTCGATGTGATTTATCGCGCCAATAATCTGCCGTACTGGTTCGGCTGGCTCGGCAACATCAAAACGCGACTCGGGACCGACGGGGCTCGGGTGCTCGGCAATACGACGCTGCGCACCAATATCTCCGTGCGCCCCGAAGACACCATTCTGGGCGACGAGTGGCTTTCGTTCCTGGGATCGTCGCGCGCCATTCTTGGCAGCGAAAGCGGCTCCAGCGTACTCGATCGACGCGGCGAAGTTGGTACGCACATTCGCGCATTGCTCGCGGAAGAACCCGATCTCACCTTCGAGCAGGCAGACGCACTTGCAGCGCACGAACTCACGCGCCACCACTTCGCCGCGCTGGGCCCGCGTCACCTTGAGTCGATCATGACGGGTAC
>JBBQSM010000010.1:0-50446 GCA_038234895.1 Gemmatimonadales bacterium | reverse complement strand
ATCGCCGAGCCGATGCAGCAGGCGATGCTCTCCACCAAGCTGATGGGCACCGTGCTCTCGGTGAGCGTGCACGAAGGGGATGTGGTGCGCGCCGGGCAGGAGGTGGTACGCATCGACGCCCGTGAGCTGACCGCCAAGGCGAGCCAGGTGGCGGCGTCGATTGCCGACGCCGAGGCGATGCAGCAGGAGGCGGCGACGAACGCGGCACGGTTCCGCGCGCTGTACAACGACAGCGCCGCGACGCGGGCGCAGTACGACGCCGCGCAGACCGGACTGGCGCGCGCCGATGCCGGACTGCGCGCGGCGCGGGCTGCGGCGAGCGAACTGGAGGCGGTGAGCAGCTACGCGAGCGTGCGTGCGCCGTTCGCAGGGGTGGTGACGCAGCGCATGGCCGATCCGGGCATGTTCGCGGCACCGGGGGCACCGCTCGTGACCGTGCAGGACGTCTCGCAGTTGCGGCTGTCGGCCACGGCTACTGCCGAATCGGTACGGTCACTTGCGCGCGGGCAGCAACTGCGCGTCACGATCGATGGGGTCGCTGCAACCGCACGTGTCGAAGGGATCGTGCCGGCCAACGCGGGGAACCTGTTCACCGTGAACGCGACGCTGCCCAACCGTGATGGAAAATTCCGGGCAGGCAGTGCTGTCATGCTGCAACTGCCCAGCGGCACGACGCACGCGCTGCTCGTTCCGCTCAGCGCGATCGTGCGGGACGGCGATCTGACTGGTGTGATTGTACGTGGGCCTGCCCGCGATGAACGCCGCTGGGTGCGCCTTGGCGCGACGAACGGCACGCACGTGGACGTCACGAGCGGACTCCGGGCCGGTGAAGAGGTGGTCGTACCTGCCGCCCCCGCTGCCGCGAAAGCGCCGGGAGCCTGAACATGGCACGCTCGCTGGGAATTTCAGGGCGCGTGGCGGAAGCGTTTCTACACTCCAAACTGACCCCGCTGATCATCGCGGCGTCGTTGGCGGTGGGAGTGCTCGGCATTCTGGCCACACCGCGCGAAGAAGAACCGCAGATCTCCGTGCCGATGATCGATGTGATTTCGGCCATGCCCGGCATCTCGCCGCAGGAGGCGGAGAATCTGCTCGCGCGGCCGATCGAACAGCGCATGCTCGAACTGCCGGGCGTCGATCACGTCTACACCATGTCGGGCGAAGGCTACGCCATGGTTACGGTGCGGTTCAAAGTGGGTGAGGACCAGGAACGCAGTGTGACCAAGGTGCAGGCCAAGCTCGCCGGCGCGATGGACCGTGCGCCGGTCGGTGCGCTGCCGCCGATCGTGAAGTCGCACTCGATCGACGATGTGCCGGTGCTGGCGCTGACGTTGCACGCGAAGGACATCGACGCGAATGCGTTGCGTGAAGTCGCGGTGCATCTGGAGGACGAAATCCGCACGGTTGCCGAGGTGGCTGAAACATTCGTGACCGGTGGGGCATCGAAACAGATTCGCGTCGAGTTGGATCCTTCCCGGTTGGCGGCGAGTGGTGTCACACCCGGCGAGGTAACAACGGCCTTGCGCAGCGCGAACGCGCGACTTGCGGCGGGCGAGCTGACGAGTGGGGACCAGGTCATGCGCATTGATGTCGGTGCGCCGCTGCTGAACGCGCGCGAGGTGGGCAGCGTGGTCGTGTCGGCGCGCAGCGGATCGCCGGTGTATCTGCGCAGCGTGGCGGACGTGCGCGAAGACTTCGGGGAAGCGACATCGTACGTGTCGCACCGTGAAGGCGCGCGCGGTGCAGAGGCGGCGGTCACCGTTGCGGTCGCCAAGCGAAAGGGAGCGAACGCGACAGCGGTCACGCATGCCGTCATGCAGCGCGTGGAACAGGCCAAGGGGCGGCTGATTCCGGCGGGCATCACCGTGACCACCACGCGCGACTATGGTGAGACCGCCGGTGAGAAGGCGCGGGAGCTGATTCTGCACTTGATCATCGCAACGCTGAGTGTCACGGCCCTCATCTGGCTGTTCCTCGGCTGGCGCGAAGCGGTGGTCGTGCTCGTGGCCGTACCGGTCACGCTCGCGCTAACGCTTTTCGTGTACTACGCGCTGGGCTACACGCTCAATCGCATTACCCTGTTCGCGCTGATCTTCTCCATCGGCATTCTGGTCGACGATGCGATCGTTGTGGTGGAGAACATCTATCGTCACCTGGCGATGGGCGACCGGACGCCGGAGATCGCTGCGGTCGAGGCAGTCGACGAAGTGGGCAACCCGACTATCCTGGCGACGTTTACCGTCATCGCCGCCATTTTGCCCATGGCGTTTGTGAGCGGCATGATGGGGCCGTACATGCGGCCCATTCCAATCGGTGCGTCCGTGGCCATGCTGGCGTCGCTGGCTGTCGCGTTTATCGTCACGCCGTATCTCGCGTACCGGTTGCTCAAGGGGCATGTGGTGTCAACGCACGCCACGTCGCAGCATCCTGCGGAAGAAGGTGGCAGGATCGATCGGTTGTACCGTCGCATTATGCTTCCGCTCATTGAGCGGCAAGGATTGCGTCGCGGATTCTACGGCGGCGTGGTGGTGCTGTTGGTCGCAAGCATGGGGTTGGTCGCTCTCAAGGCCGTGCAAGTGAAGATGCTCCCGTTCGACAACAAGAGTGAGTTCCAGGTAGTGCTCGATCTGCCGGAAGGCACCACGCTCGAGACATCGAACGTCGCGGCTTCGGAGATCGCGTCGTATTTGAGTACCGTACCTGAAGTGGTGAGCACACAGGTGTACGCGGGTACGTCGGCGCCGTTCAATTTCAACGGCTTGGTGCGCCACTACTTCATGCGCAGCGGTGCAAACGTGGCCGATGTGCAGGTGAACCTGCTTCCGAAGGGGGAGCGCGACCGACAGAGCCACGCCATAGCGGTCGCGGTGCGTCCGGGTGTGGACTCGATCGCCCGCAAGTACGGCGCGTCGGTCAAGGTCGCGGAGATTCCGCCCGGTCCGCCGGTACTGTCCACGCTCGTGGCGGAGGTGTATGCAGCAGACGATGCCTCGCGGCTGGCGGCGGCGCGTGCGGTGAAGGAAGTGTTCGAGCAGACGCCAGGCGTGGTGGACGTGGACTGGACCGTGGAGGCGCCACAGCAGCGTCGCAGCTTCCGCGTGGACCGTGTGCGCGCGGCGGAGTCGGGGGCAAGTGTGGAGCAGATTACGCAGACGCTTTATCTCGCCCTGTCAGGTGCACCGGCCGGTTTGGTTGGATCGCAAACCGCACGCGAAGGGATCGCGATCGTCCCGCGCCTGCCGTTGGCGAAGCGGTCGAGTGTGGACGCGCTGTTGTCGCTCCCCATCGCTACGATGCAGGGGCCGCAGCCGCTGGCGCGCTTTGTCACGGTGGTCGAGGGTGTGCGCGAAGGCTCGCGCATTCGCAAGGATTTGCGGCCGGCGATCTACGTGACCGGCGACGTGGCGCGCGAGATCGAAAGTCCGGTGTATGCCATTCTGGACATGAACCGTAAGATCGATGCGATCACGGTGGGCGGAGCGACGATCGCACGCTACAACGCGGTGCCGCCGGAAACGCTCGGCGAAACGGCGATCAAGTGGGATGGCGAGTGGCAGGTGACCATCGAGGTGTTCCGCGATCTGGGGCTCGCGTTCGCGATCGTGCTGCTGCTGATCTATGTGCTGGTGGTGGGGTGGTTCCAGAGCTTCACCATCCCGCTGGTGATCATGGCTCCCATTCCGCTCACGCTCATCGGCATTTTGCCAGGACACGCGATCAGCGGCGCGTTCTTCACTGCCACGAGTATGATCGGCATGATCGCGCTCGCCGGCATCATCGTGCGCAACTCGATCCTGCTGGTGGACTTCATTCAACTTGAAGAGGCACGCGGTCGCTCATTGACCGATGCGGTGCTTGAGGCGGGAGCAGTGCGCTTCCGCCCCATCGCGCTCACCGCGGCCGCCGTTGTGGTGGGCGGACTGGTGATGGTACTCGATCCGATCTTTCAGGGATTGGCGGTGGCGCTCATGAGCGGCGCCATGGTGGCGACGCTGCTTACGATGGTGGTGGTTCCCCTGTTGTACTGGCAACTCAAACAGCGAGGTTCGCATGTGTCGTGACGTGATCATCCGCCGCTTTGCCGGCGTGTTCATTCTGTTGTCGGTCACGCTAGGGCATTTCGTCAGTCCGGCGTGGTATCTCTTCACCGCGTTCGTCGGACTGAATCTGCTGCAGTCGAGCCTCACGAATTTCTGTCCGCTCGAAAAGATCCTGGGCAGGTTCGGACTCTTCGGCTGCCGTCGGGAGGCGTGATGACGGAGACACCGATGCGGCGAACCGCGGTCGTGCCCTGCGCAGCGTGTGGCACGCCTAACCGAGTGGACGTGGCGCGTATTGACGCGCGCCCGTCCTGTGGCTCCTGCAAGACTCCGATCGCGCTTGATACGCCGATCATGCTGACCGATGCGAACTTCGACACGGTGGTCGCGGGGAGCAGCGTGCCGGTGATTGTGGACTTTTACGCCGACTGGTGCGGTCCGTGCAAGATGATGGCGCCGGTGTTCGCGGAGTTGGCGCGGCGGCAGCGCGGCGTCGCGTTGGTGGCCAAGGTCGACACGGAACGAAGTCCGGTCGTGGCGGCACGCTTTGGCATTCGCAGCATTCCGACATTGACGGTCATGCGCGACGGACGGGAAGTGGCGCGCCAGGTCGGCGCGGTTCCGATGGCGGCGTTGGAGCAGCTGCTGGCGACACGGTGAACGGCGTGCGGCGCGCTACCGCCCGCTGATGACCTTGCGCCGTTCGCTGAGCTCGGATTCGAGCCGGCCGCAAATGAGATCGCACAGCTTGAGCACGTCCTTGTCCGCGAGTTCATAGCGCACGTACACGCCGTCTCGCTCGCGGGCTACAAGACCGTTGGCGAAGAGTACCGCGAGGTGGCGCGACACATTGGCCTGTGCCATCTCGGTGTTGGCGGCCAGCTCGTTGACGGTGCGGGCGCCGGCTCGCAGCTCCTGGAGCAGGCTCAGTCGCGCGCGGTCGCTCAGCGCCTTGAATCGATCGGCGACGAGATCGAGCAACTCGGGGCCCATCCGTTTGTTGGCCATACTCACTCCTCGGCGACGTGCCGGTTCACGCGAAAACGAAGACATACTTATACGTGAATATAATAGACATAAGAACGGCGCGCCAGTCTGCGCGCCGTTCGTCTGCCGCTGTTTCCGCACCGCGGACGCAGGCGAAGCCGCTGCGCTCAGCGCAGTGTCGCGTCCAATCCGATCTCGACGCGCAACGCTTTTGACACCGGACAGTTGGTTTTCGCCTCAAGCGCGAGACGCTGAAACTCGTCGGCGGCAATGCCGGGAACCGACGCGCTGACCGTGAGCACGATGCGCGAGATGGAGAACGCGCCGTTCGCCTGCTCCATGCTCAGGACCGCCGTCGTCTGCAACTCCTCCGCTGTGAACCCGGCTGCGTTGAGCTGGAAGGCCAACGCCATGGAGAAGCACCCCGCATGCGCCGCCGCAATCAATTCCTCAGGGTTGGTGCCGTTGCGTCCGTCCTCATCCTGAAAGCGCAACTTGAACGAGTAGGGCTGATCCGCCAGTACGCCGCTCGGCGTCGTGAGCGTGCCGGCCCCGTCTTTGCCCGTACCGCGCCATACCGCCTGTGCCGTGCGTTGCATACCATACCTCCACGAATGAATTCCTCGAGTGTCCGTGCGCTGCGCCATCGCGCCGTGCTCCGGCATCGCGACAAATATCGTCGATGGCGCATGCGCGTGTCTGCCACTCCGGCGTCGGCTACTCCTGCATCACCGCCGCCAGACGGGCATGTAGACGCGCAGACGTGTCCGGCGCCAACGCCGGCGCCTCCGACGCTCCAGCCCGCAACATCGCCAGCACGACCGCTACCTCTCCTCCGAATCGCCGGCAGCGATCGCAGCCGGCGAGATGCGCCTGCAGGGTGGCCACCCGATCGTGGCTAAGCGCGCCATCGAGGTAGTCTGACAGTTCGGCCAACACGTCGCGGCAGCGCACACCGGCAACCACCGTGTCCAATCCGTCGTCACGCATGGAGGTCGCTCCGCTGTGTCGGGAATTCGGAGAGGCGGAGCGAGGCCGCCAAGTGCAGTCGCGCGCGATGCAGCCGGCTCTTCATCGCCGGTAGCGAGAGCCGCAACAGCTCGGCTGTTTCCGCGCCGGAGAAGCCGTCCAGTTCGCGCAGGGTCAGAATCTCGCGCTCCTCAGCCGAAAGTCGTTGCATGGCGACCACCAGCGTCTCGTGAGCCAACGACGCGTCGGACAGCATGCGCTCGTCCGCAGGACAGCCCCACCCCGCCCCGACCGCGAGTGTTTCAAGCGAGGCGTCGCCGGAGAGCATGTCGAGCGACTCCATCTGAGCCGGCTGGCCGACGCGTCGCCGCACGAGGTGCCGGACGGCGTTGCGGGCAATGGCGAACAGCCACGGCTTGGCGGACGCGATCCCTTGAAACGTCGCGGCGCCACGCCACGCCGCGATGAACGTCTCCTGCAGCGCGTCGTCCACGTCGGCAACGGGGCCGGCGTGGATGACGAGAAAGCGGTGTACCGCCGCCTCATGCGCGGACATGAACCGGCCGAACGCCCGCTGATCTCCGGCGGCGGATGCACGCAGCAGCGCCGCATCGTCCATCAGGCGCGGCGTACGGGGCAGGTGGAGAAGCCGAAGACCGAGTACAGCGGGCAGCTGCCAATCGCTCCGGTCAACAGCGGCACGAAGCCCAGATAGCCCCACGGCGTCTGGGGGCCGGTGAACGCGATCGACAAGAGACCGATGCCGAGTGCGATCCGTGCGACGCGGTCGATGGTCCCGACGTTCTTGGCAAGCAGGGCAGACATGGCGTGCTCCAGTGATGGGCGAAGGATTGGGGGATCGATACTCCTGTCACGATGAGCCAACGGCCAGACCAAAGGATTCAGCGGATTCACCCGCAATACTCCACGTCAGGGGGCGGATTGCTCCCGGGCAATGGCGGCGGCCGTACGCAGACCAACGGCGGCAAAGGTCAGCGTACCGTTGCAGCACGACGCACTCACCTGCGCGGGGGCACCGCCGACCCACAGGTTCTCATGCTCGTGCGCACGGCCCCAGCCATCGACCACACTATTGGCAGGGTCTGTGCCCATGCGGCATCCGCCGGTCGGGTGCTCCTGACCAAGGTCGTTCGCGCTGTTCTCCATACGTAAAATCGACCCGCCCCCCGCCTTCGCCATCGTGCGAAAAAGTTCACGCAGCTGCTCCTCCTGCCAAGGACGCAACGCGACGCTCTCCGGTGCATCCTTGAACGCCACCGTTGGCATGGGATCGCCAAAGCGGTTGGTGTGCGCACCGTCCAGTGCAAGTCGGCTGTCGCGATCCGGAAGTACGTCGTAGTAGGCACGCACGCGCGCGGTCGCCCCCTTGGCGCGCTGTTGCCAGTCGCGCAGCAAGGCATCGCCGAACAGTATCGACCCGTCGTCGTTGCGCAGACGCGGCTCGCGCCCGACGCTCGATTCCCAGATACGCAAATCGTGTCGCAGGTAGCGCGATTGCCCACCGGCGCGACCACTCGTGCGCATGAACTGCTTGCTGACGAGCGAATGCTGTGCGTTGATCCCCGGCAGCAACTCCATGGGTAATGACAGGTACGCATTGACGTTGCGATGCCCGGCCAGATAGGCGCCGACCAAACCGCTGCGATTCGCCAGACCGTTCGGGTGCGTGCTGTCGCGCGAGAGCAGAAGCAGATGCGGTGTCCAGACGAAGCCGGCCGCGAGGACGAACGTGCGGGCGTTGATGGTGAATTCCTCACCCGCTGCGTCGGTACGATTGCCGGTGGCGCGGACAATGCGTCCGGTGGCGGGATCAGCCTCCAAACGTCGCACGAGCGATTCGGTCAGCAGCGTGACCTTCTTGGCGCGCAGGAGGGCATCCCACGTGAAGTCGGGAGAATACTTGGCGCCGGTGGGGCAGACGGGATAGCAGGTGTCACACCGTTGGCACTGCGCCCGTCCATCCTGCGCGACGGAGTTCTTGGCGGAGGGCGTGCTCCACGCTGCGATGCCGGCTTTCTCCGCCCAGGTCTGCAGCTGCTGCAGGTTGTGATTCACCGGCAGCGGCGGTAACGGATACGGTTTGCCACGCGGGTCGAGCGCGACGGGGCCCTGCTCGCCGGCGACGCCCATTCGCTCTTCCGCTTCCTGATAGAACGGGTCGAGCTCGTCGTACGTGAACGGCCAGTCGTCGCCCACGCCGAAGAGTGACCTGAGCCGGAAATCCTCAGGCGAGTAGCGCGGTGACACGCCACCCCAGTGCATGGCCAATCCACCGACGGTCATGCTCGGCGAGAATCCCCACGTCGTGCCGAATGCGTTCTGGTCATCGAGATGGTCCTGCTTCCACGGACTCTCGCCATACGCCATAAATCGATCACGCGCGCGCGCGCGCTCGGCGAATGGCGTGGTGTGCTTTCCCGCTTCGACGACGGTGATGGTACGCGTGGTGTGCTCGGCGAGATGTGCCGCCATGAGCGCTGCGGTGATGCCGCTGCCCACGATAAGAATGTCGGTCTCGATCGTCTTCACGTGCGCGCCTCCGGAGCGAGAGGAAGCGGTGCGCGTCGAGCGTCGTCGAGCGGTCGGCAGGTGCCAGGCGAGACTTGCGCGCCAAGCGCGAGATTCCACGCGGCGGGTGCCGAGGCCCAGTGTGACAACAACGCCAGTGCGATGTGCGGGGCCTGCAATGGCGCGGGCAATCGGTCGCCGCGTTGGCCGCGCAGTGCCTGTTCGACCACCGCGGCACGCGCTGGTGCGTCGAGGTCGATGAACGCGCGCCCCCGTGATCGTCGTGCGAGCAGGTCAAGTCCGCTCAGCTGCGCACGCCACGCCGGCGCGGGATCTGCGGGCAGGTAGCGCACGTCGGCGTAGCCATAGCCGTGCATCTCTTCCGCCACCGGGTCGTACCCATCCACCCATGCCACAAACGCGCTCACGGCGGCGCGTCGTGCATCCGCACCAATCGATTCGGGGAGCAGCGTCTCGCCGAGCGCGTCGAGCAAGGGAAGGTCAAAGCCGGTAGTGCGCGTGGCGTTCAGTCGCGCGTCGGCGGTTTGCATCTCGTCGCGATCGACCAGTGTGCATGCCGTGGCGCTCACGGCGCCCGTGGCTGCGGCACCGGCCGCCAATGTGCCGGCTGTCTTGAGAAAGGCGCGTCGTGAATTCATTACGGCTCCCGGCCGTCACGCACGCGTGCGGAGGCAGTGGGCCCGCCGTCATTGCGATAGATCGTGCCACCGCGCATGACGAAGCGCACGCGTTGGGTCGCCTCGATCGCCGCGATCGGATCGCCGTCGGTGGCAATGATGTCCGCGGCAAATCCTTCCGCAATGCGGCCGATCTCGCGGCCGAGTCCCAGCGATTCCGCCGCGCGCGAAGTCGCGCTGACGATGGCATCCATGGCGTCCTGTCCGCCGTTTCGCACACGACAGACCAGCTCTTCGGCGTTGCGCCCGTGGGCACCCGCGACGGCGTCGGTGCCGAACACGAGCTTGAGTGTTGGTGTGCGACTGGCGAGTCCGATGCCCGCAGCGGCCAGCGGCAACGCCTTTTCCATGCTTTCGAAGCCCGCCGCGTTGTAGTTGCCGATGCCCTCGAACCAGCGCTTGTTGTCGAGGTAATTGTGAAAGACCAGACCGCACTGCGGATCGAAGTAGGTGCCGCGCTCCACGAGAAGCGCACGCGTCACGTCGTCGGCAAAGACCCCGTGCTCCACCTGCGAGCAGTTGGCGCGCGCCGCCCGTTGCACCGCCTCGGCGGAGTGCGCGTGTACGACAGAACGGAGTCCCACCGCCGTGGACTCACCGCACACCGCCGCAAGCTGAGCGTCGGTCATGGTGGCCTCGCCGCCATCGCGGATGGACTTGGAGGCGAAGATCTTGATGACGTCGGCACCGCGTTCTTTAAAACGTCGCACTGCGGCGCGCAGTGAATCCGGTGATCCGCCTCCGGTGCGTTCATTGATCGAGCCCAGCGACGTGATCACGCGAGGGCCGGGAATGACGCCTCGATTGATCGCATCGCGCAGCGGACCATTGTCTGCTTCGCCGATGCTCTGCACCGTTGTGAATCCCGCAAACAGCGTTGCCCACGCGTTGCCAGCGTGATGCAGCGCGCCGACCGCCGGCGTATCACCATCGCTGGCATCGTGGAGCCGTTGCTTGTCGTTGATGTACCAGCCAAGGTGCACGTGCGTGTCGATGAAACCCGGAAGCACCGTCCGACTGCGCAGATCGATCGCGCCGCGGGGGAGTGGTCCTGTGGCTGGCCGAATGCGTGCGATCCGTCCGTTCACAACAATCAGATCCACGTTGCGTAGCACGCGTCCGGTTCCATCGAGCACGCGGCTGGCGCGGAGCGTGGTGCTGACCGCCGCCTGCGACTGCTGGGCGGTCGGGCGCGCCGCGCCCTGTTGCGCGTAACAAATGCTGCCGCTGGCGGCAGAAGCTGCAATGATGGCAGCCATGGCTAGGGGGCGCACGAACGTGGCCAGCGCCGGGGGCGCAAGACCATCGCTGCGGCGGTCACGGGCATCGGTAGACATGCGGGACGTCAGTGGGCGCTCGGCAGGCATCTGGTGGGGTTAGGGAACTGTCCAAGTGACAGGCGAGCACCGACGTCGGCAAGTCGCCGTGGGATGATTGGCACACAATCGGCCTCGGATCGGGGATGTGGCTTGGATCACGGTCTGTGCCGGCGGGGCGCTTCACACAAGGCACAGGCAGGATTCGATCCTCTTGTGGAACGGGCGCAAGGCTTCAGATTGGCGAGGGACTCCGGTCCTCGCGGACGCACGCGAGGGCGAGTCGTCGTGGCGCACGAGTCGTGGAGTGGCGTGGAATGGTAGACGCGCGATTCGAGATGTTTATGCGCGCCGCGGTGCAGGGGATCGCCTTCGTGGACGACCAGACGCAGCGCGCCTTGGTGAACGCCGTGGCGTCCGCCATGCTGCGCGTACCTGAAGGTGAGGTCGACGCATCGGTGCTGCTGGCGGCGATGCGCGAACGCCATCGCAACCTGTCGTACGCGGAGGAGGTTGCCGCGGAGTTTGCACGCGTGCTCGCACATCCCGAGGCCGCTGCCACCGGGTGGATCTGGGAGTTCACGGACCCGAAGGCCATCACGCTGCGTGTCTCCTCCGTACCGGTGCACGACGCCACCGTACGCGGTCGACTGTGGCTGTTCGACGACATCACGGCGGAACGCGCGCTGCGGCATGAGTTGGAGCAGCAGCATGGGCGTGAGCGGCGACGGGAGCAGTATCAGCTCGAGGCGGTCAGACGGCTCACGGCCGGCATCGCACACGACTTCAGCAACCTGCTGACGGTCATTAGCGGCAGCGCGGAAATGCTCAGCGCGCCACAGCACGCGCCACAGCACGCGCCACAGCACGCGCCGACAGGTGGCGTTCCACCGGATCGCGACAGCGCGGCCGATCTACAGGCCATCCGGCAAGCGACGCAGCGCGCCAAGGCGCTCATCCGACAACTGCTCGCCTTATCGGGAGCACCTGCTGCCACGCCCGAACGTTTGGAGCTCGATCCACTGCTGCAGCGGCTCTCTGCCGAGCTTGCCGCTGAGCTCGATGATCAGGGCCGCTTTGTGCTCGTTTCTGATGCGCCGGGTGCTCACGTGCGCATTGACGAACGGCACCTATCGCTTGCTCTGATGACATTCGTCGCGAACGTGCGTGAGCACTTGCCAGTCGATGGACGTATCATCGTGCGCTCGATGCGCGTGCAGATCGCGACCAGCATCGATCCGCATGCTTACGTGCGCATGGATGCGCGTACAGACCGCTACGTCGCGGTGACGGTCGGGGACTCTGCCGGACCGCATCTGTCGGAGATCGTCGACGACCTCCATAAGTTCTTGGGGGAAGTGGATGGCGGCGGCGCCAGCGGCGAGTTCGGACTCGGTATTGCGTCGGCTGTGGCGGAGCAGGCAGGTGGCATGATCCGGTGTGCGCATCCGACCTCGAACGCAGCCCAGTACACGCTCTACCTGCCGGAGGCGCACGCCGTCGCGACCGGCCCGCGACAGATGACACCAGCGCTCGGCGTGGCTGCGTGGAATGAACTGTTGGCGCCGATGCTCGTTGTTGATGACGATGCCGGACCGCGCCGGGTGCTGCGCCGGTTGCTGGAACGCGAGGGCTACACAGTTCTCACCGCTGACTCCGCCGTCGACGCGCTCCGCCAGTTGGAGGCGAACGATGGTCGGGTGTCTGGCGTGATCAGCGACTACCTTATGCCGGGCACGACTGGCATGGAATTGTTGACGGCGATACGGAGCCGTTGGCCTGTACTGCCCTTCGTACTCGTGTCGGGCTTCACGTACGACGACGTCACCGGAGACGCTCTGCAACAGCTGCATGCGCAGTTTCTACCCAAACCGTTCACCCGCGACGAATTGCTGACGACCATCCGCGCGGCCGCGGCGGCTATGCAGACGGAGTGACGTGCGGATGGCTACCGGCATACAAGGGCAGGTTGTCATCGTGGGGAGCGGGTTCTCCGGAATCGGTACGGCCATCCGGCTGATGCAGTCGGGCGTGACCGACATCGTGCTGTTGGAGCGATCGCAGTCACTCGGCGGTACGTGGCGCGAGAATTCGTATCCCGGCTGCGCCTGCGATGTGCCGTCTCGGCTGTACTCGTTTTCGTTCGCGCAGAACCCGGAGTGGACCCGCAGCTTCTCTGCGCAGCCGGAGATCTGGGCGTACCTGCAACGCGTGGCGGAGCAGTTCCGCGTGCTGCCGCTGATCCGCTTCGGGTGTGCGATGCGCGCCGCGCATTGGGATGCGTCGTCGCAGCGGTGGAACATCGACACGTCCGACGGCGGGTACATCGCGCCGCTGCTGGTGCTCGCCACCGGCGGACAGAGCGAGCCGGAGTTGCCGAACGTTCCGGGGCTGGAGCGTTTTCAGGGCGTCACGTTTCACTCCGCGCGTTGGCGACATGACTACGAGTTGCGCGGGAAGCGCGTGGGCGTGATCGGCACCGGCGCGTCGGCAATCCAGTTCGTTCCGGCTATTCAGCCGCAGGTTGCGCAGTTGCATCTGTTTCAGCGCACGGCACCATGGGTGCTGTCGCGCCGCGATCGCGCGATCACACGCCTTGAACAGATGCTGTACCGTGCCCTGCCGGCGGTACAGTCGCTGGTACGCGGCGCGGGCTACACGGTACGCGAGGCATCGGTACTGGCCTTCCGGCACCCGCGTGCGGCGCACGTCGTCGAGCGCGTGGCGCGTGCACATCTCGCTCGCCAGGTATCCGATCCCGCATTGCGTTCGGCGCTCACGCCAACGTTCACCTTGGGCTGTAAGCGCGTGCTGGTCTCGGACGATTACTACCCGTCGCTGACACAGCCGAATGTGTCGCTGGTGACGGCGAGCATTCGCGAGGTGCAAGCGGACGGAATCCTCACGTCGGATGGCGTGCGCTACGCGCTCGATGCATTGGTGCTTGGCACAGGATTCCGCCCGACTGATCCGCCATTGGCACCACACATCGTCGGCCGCGACGGGCGCACGCTGGCGCAGGCGTGGTCGCCGAGCATGGTTGCATATGCGAGTACGACCGTGTCCGGCTTTCCGAATTTGTTCGTGATTCCCGGCCCCAATTCGGGGATCGGGCATACGTCGCTGATCTACATGATCGAGTCGCAGATCTCGCATGTGATCGGCGCGGTGCGGCTGATGCGTGACCGCGGGCTGGGCGCGATCGAACCGACGGCGGCGAGCCAGCAGGCCTACGTGGCGGCGATCGATCGCCGGATGCGCGGCACGGTGTGGGCTGCCGGCGGATGCCGCAGTTGGTACATGGACGCGTCCGGTCGCATCAGCACGCTGTGGCCCGACTTCAGCTTCCAATTCCGCCGGCGCGTAGCGCGGTTGAATCCTGCACACTACCTGCAGACGCCACGGCGCCCGACGAGCGCGTAGACGTCGGCCCCGACGGTCAGCACCGCTCGTGTCGTTGACACGCGACCACAGCCACACTGAGTGGGGGCGTGCCATCAACGTAACAGGATCGCGCGGGGTCAATCCACACGGCGCCGTTCGTCGCTTGCTCGTATGTTTTGCACAAGGGCGGCGACACCTTCGACCGTTCTTGGCACGAACCGCGTACGCACTGGAGAGGACAGATGACGAACGGTAGGAAGCTCTTGGCGCTGGTCTCGGCGCCACTGCTGTGTGTAGCGGTACACGCCGATCCGGCACGTGCGCAAGACCACACGCACACGGCGGGAATGGTGCATACACCGGGCATGACAGCACCGGGCGCCGCTGTCCTTCCCACCGAGGGTGGACAGGCGGCGTTTGCCGCAATCAGCGAGATCATCCGCCTGCTCGAGGCTGATGCGACCACCGACTGGTCGCGCGTCAATCTCGAGCGATTGCGGTTGCACCTCAAGGACATGGATCTGGTGACGCTGCGCAGCATCGTCAGCGCCGAGGCGGTGCCCGGTGGTGCCGTATTCACTGTTCGTGGAAGCGGTGACGCAATCGGAGCGATTCAGCGCATGACCAAGGCACACGGCGCGATGGCCGCGGCCGACGCGGGGGCACCACGTATCGTACGTACGGTATTGCCCACCGGCGTTCGTCTTGCGGTGACGGCGCGCGATCTGTCGGATAAAGTCGCAGTGACCCGTATTCGCGCGCTCGGCTTCATCGGTTTGATGGCCTCAGGCGACCATCATGTCACACATCATCTCATGCTGGCCAAAGGCGCCGCCATGACCGATCACGGTCACTGAGGGCATCGCTCACCGATTGCCGCGGGGACGGCGCATCGTTGCGGCTTTCTCGACCAGTCGGCGCAGTTCCTTGATCGGCTCCGCGCTGTCGTCCACCTGCAGTCGCAGTACGACATCGTTATGCAGCCATACGCCGCCGTCCTTCTTGACGATGAGCATTGCCGCGGACTGCATGCCGCGCTTGTCGCCGCCGGCCAACTGGCCGGCCTCGAGCGCCGCCAGCAGGCGCAACGAGAGATGGCCGGTTGTTTGCTCGAACGCCGTGACCATCGCGTTCACGACATCCGGCCCGGCGAGAATGTTTCCCTGCGCCGTGCAAAAGATCCCCTGCTTGTCGCCGGCCCACTCGCTCGCCTTGGGGCCCGTGTACGCCGCCACGTTGCCTTTGGTGTCGATGACGGCGAACTGCCGCCCGAGCTTGGTCCAGTCCGTCGGTCGCGGATCGGGATCGTTCTGCCACACCTGCTTGACCACGTCGGTTGGCGCGACACCTTGGCGCAGCAGGGACAGCGCCTGTGGACCATAGCTCACGTCGACGATCGCCTGTGTAGCGGCCACACCCACGCCCGCCTCCGCCCAAAGTACCCCGTTCCCGACGGAGAAGACGCGCGATTGCACGGCGCCCCCCACTTCGCCCGTGGCGGGATCGTACCCAAGTATTGAGAACGTCGCCACCGGCGGCCAAGGTTGCGGCATCGTGGAAAACGTAGCCGACTGCTGCGCCGACACAGGCAGCGCGAGTGCGAGCAGTGCCGAGAACAGGACGGGCGCGTGGCGCAGCGTGGGGAGACGGTGTGGCATTGAGATGGGTAGTCAGGAGGGAAGGATATTGCGTGGCGAACGGCAGTTTCGGTATGCGATCGTATGCGAGGTGGTGTACCGGACGTTCCACTGGACGCGACGGGTCACGGCGCTGCGGCGCTGCGGACCACGATCGCTGTTCCCCACGGATCACGAATGCGAAGCGCGCCGGCCTCGTACACAAAGGCCACCGAGTGCTGCTGCAGTTGGGCGACCAGTGTGTCGATGTCGCCTCGCGACGGTAGCACCAGCTCCCACTCCAGCAGGCGGGCATCGTCGTCGCGCGCAGGCTGCGCGTGGCGGGCCCAGGTGTTGGTACCGAGATGATGGTGATAGCCTCCGGCCGCAAGGAAGAGTGCGCCCGGATACTCCCACACCATTTTGTCGAACCCGATCGTGCGGTGATAGAACGTGGCGGCCTGCTCAAGATCGCCAACATGTAAATGTACGTGTCCAACCACCGTGCCCGCGGGTGCGCCGGTCCACTCGACGCCGCTCCCTGCCGCGACGAGCGATCGGGTGTCGAGCGGCACTGTCCCCATTTCGATCTGCCGATCGCGCGTACGCCAGACGTCGCGAGGCCGGTCCGCGTAGATTTCGAGTCCCAGCCCGTCAGGGTCGGTGAGATAGACGGCCTCGCTCACAAAGTGATCCGACATGCTGGCGCGCACGCCCAGCCTGCCGAGGTGCGACAGGAAGCGGCCGAGTGCCGGGCGGTCCGGGAGCAGAATCGCTACGTGAAAGAGACCATAGTGGCCACGGGCCGAGACCGGTTGGACACCGGGTCGCTCATGGAGTTCTACGAGTACGCGATCGTCATCATGCGCCGTGAGGCAGGCGCGCGAGGCGGTCTGCGAATGCACGCGCAGTCCGATGACATCGCGATAGTAGGCGACTGATCGCACAAGATTGGCGATTTGCAGGCGCACGGCTCCGATCGCCGTCGCGTCGGGCAGGCGGTATCCGGGCGGCGCGATGCCGTACGGCTGTGCGATCGAGGACATGGCGTGGTCGAGGCGGTCGGACGGGCGGCGGTCGTACATGCTGAGGGATCTCCAATCAACAATGTGTCCATTTTCGTCGTATGCAAAGAGCGCCGATGCGTCTCGCCCGACTACCTTTCGACTATGGTTACCGCACGCATGTCCCGAACGTTGCACCGCGTGTTCACTGCTGCTGTGCTATTCGCAGCCGGCGTCGCACCTGGCGTGCTGGTGGCGCAGCCCACGTCCGCATGGGCAAGCGCAGGTCGACAGGGCGATTTCACGGTGCGCAATTTCGCCTTTCGATCGGGCGAGGTGCTGCCAGAGTTGCGAGTGCACTACACCACAATGGGCACGCCGCGAAAAGACGCGCGGGGCGTGGTCCGCAACGCCGTGATGATCCTGCATGGCACGGGCGGCTCCGGACGCAGCTTCTTGAGCAACACATACGCGGACGAATTGTTCGCGCCGGGACAGCTGCTCGACAGCTCGAAGTTTTTCATCGTGCTGCCGGACGGTATTGGGCACGGCGGCTCAAGCAAACCGAGCGATGGACTGCGCGCTAAGTTTCCGAAGTACACGTATGACGACATGGTTGCGGCGCAGTATCGCCTGCTGACCGAGCATCTTGGGGTGAATCATCTGCGCCTGATCATGGGGACGTCGATGGGGTGCATGCAGGGTTGGGTGTGGGGCTACACCTATCCGGCGTTCATGGACGGACTGGCTCCATTCGCGTGTGTCCCTTCGCAGATCGCCGGGCGCAACCGGATGATCCGTACGATGGCCATGGATGCCATTCGCAATGATCCTGCTTGGAACGACGGCAACTATATCGCGCAGCCGCCCGGTTTGCGCACGGCATCGATGATGCTCTTCATGATGTCCAGCGCGCCGCTGGTGCAGCAGGTGCAGGGGCCCACGCGCGACGCGGCAGACAGCGTGATCCGTACGTATCTCGACCAGCGCGTGCGCACGAGTGACGCGAACGATTTCCTGTATCAGTTCGATGCGTCCCGTGACTACGACCCGTCACCGCATCTATCGCGCATCGTCGCCCCATCGCTGTTCATCAACTCGGCAGACGATCAAGTCAATCCGCCGGAGTTGCATATCGCCGAAACGCTGGCCGCGAAGATCACGCGCGCCAAGTTCATCCTGCTTCCCATCACAGCGCAAACGCGCGGACACGGTACGCATTCGCTGCCGACCGTGTGGGGCGGATACCTGCGCGACTTCCTCGCAACGCTGAGCGAACGGTGAGTCCCACCCGAGCGACACCTGTTGTACGACTGGCGGAGCCTGGCGATTTCGCCAGGCCGCGCGTTGGACGGCTGCTCTGGCGCGCCGTCCGGCTGCGCTGCCCGCACTGCGGAGGCAAGTCGATCTTTGCGACCATGTTCGAATTGAAGGAGCGCTGCCCCACCTGTGGCATGCAGCTGGAGCGCGGAGAGAAGGATTATTTCGTCGGTGCGTATCTGTTCAACCTCATCGCCGTCGAGTTGATCCTCTTCTTCTGTGTTTGCGGATTCGTGTTCGTGACGTGGCCCGATCCGCCCTGGGATCTGATTACCTACGTGACGGCGTTTCTGATGCTCTCCGGCTGCGTGTTCTGCTACCCGTTCGCGAAGACGACGTGGCTCGCGGTGGATCTGGCCATTCGTCCGCTCGCCGACGAGGAGCTGCACCGCTCGGCGTGAGCAACTGGTCGTGACAGTGCGTGACAGCTACCGAATGGCGTCAGCCGCGCAGTTTCGCGCGCTTGCCGCTTTCGAGATTCGTCAGCAGCTGCGCGAGCCGCTGACGACGCTCTATGCGCTCGTGTTCCTGCTGCTCGCGTTCGGCTACACCGCGTCGGGCGCGGTTGAACTTGTGAGCGATCGCGGCGATGTGGCGAAAGATGCCCCGTGGGCACTCGCGCTGGCGTTCGGCGGACTGACAGCGTTTGGTCAGGTCATCACCACGATGGTCGTCGCCACGGCACTGTTGCGGGACAGCGCGTTGCGTACGTTGCCGTTGATCGCGACCTCGTCCGTGTCCCCGCGCCTCTGGTTTCTGGCGCGATTGAGCGCGGCGCTGACGGTGTTGGCGCTCGTGTACGCCGCCATGCCGTTGGGCGCGCTGCTCGGTGCGTTGCTGGCCGGCTTTTCGAGTGCAAGCTCCGGTGCGACGGCTATCAGCGCACATGTCGCCGCCAAAGCCGCGCTCTTCTTCATGACCTATCTTCGGCTTACAGTGCCCACCTGTCTGGTGGTAGCCATTGTGTTGGCGACCGCCGCACTGCTCACCCGACGTATTCTCGGCGTGCTCGCCGCGGCGCTCGCGCTCGTGGGCGTGTGGCAACTCGCATTGGCCCTGGTCGCCGCCGAACACACGCAGCTCCTGGGCGCGCTACTCGATCCGTTCGGCAATGCGCCCGTCTTGGCCATGACCGTCGGCTGGAGCGCGGTCGAACGCAGCGGTCGGGAGGTCACGCTGACCGGGTTGCTCCTCTGGAACCGGCTGCTCTGGGTCTCTCTGGCCATAATGTTGGGAGCGGTGGCGACGTGGCGTGCCACATGGCCGCAGCCGGTCCTCGCCGGGCGAACGGTCGCAACGCGACGGATCGCGAGCCACGCACCTGAAACGAGCCGCGCACAGAGGGCCAGCGGACAGAGCTCGGTACTTGGCGCGCTCATTCGCTTCACGGCGTCATGGATGGTACGCGATGGTGGATGGCGCGTTGTTGCTCTGCTCGCGGCGGTGAACGCGATTCTCAACGGCTGGACGCGCGCACCGCACGACGCCTCGGTCGAGACGGTGCTGCTGCTGGTCAGCGAACACGCCCGATTGTTCCTGATATTGCTGGCCACGGTGTACGCGGGCGAACTGCTCTGGCGGGAGCGAGACACGCGCATAGACGCGCTGGTGGACGCGACGGCGATCGCTACCCGGACGCTTGCGATGGGTCGGATTGGCGGGCTGCTGCTCGCGCAACTATCAGTGGTGCTGCCGCTGGGTGCGGGCGCAGCGCTACTGGTCCTCGGACACGACACGAAAACCGGCGTGCTATCAACGTTTGCGGCGTGGTGGCTGTTTGTGCTGTGGCTACCGTTTGCGCAGCTGACGGCCCTGTCGCTGGCCGTGCACGCCGTGGTGCGTCACAAGGTACTGGCGCATCTGCTGCTCATCACCGGCTGGGTGCTCGCGGTGGTATTGAATCGAAACGGGGCGACCGCGTGGTGGTACCGGTTTGCCGAGCCGGCAACGCTCACGTTCGATGGCACGGTAGCATGGAGCGCGCTGATCTCGCGTACCGCATGGTGGACCGCCGTCAGTGTCGTGCTGCTTGCGATTACCGTCGAGCGATGGCCGCGGGGGCTGGGCTCGACGGTGATGAATCGCGGAGGCGGCGCTACTTCTCGGAAATGATGAGGTAGCGGGACGACGCCCAGAACTTGGTTGGGTCGGTGATGCGGATCGCGTCGCCGCGGAAGCTGCCATCCTTCTCCTTCTTCGCGACTTCGATCAGCCCAACATCGTGCCGCGACACGATCTTGTAGGGACGGTCGGCGCGGGGGAGCGGAATGGTCAACACCTCTCGACGGTCGGCGCGCGTAAACTTCGCCTCGTCCAGTGTGCGTGACGGCACAAGCGTCTTTCCGAGCTTCACAATGAGCAGGCCGCGCGAGCCACCCTCTTCGGCGACCAACCCATCGGCCAGCAGCTGGCGCCGTGGCCCGACCACGAAATACACCTTGTTCTCTCGCACGTCCATCGCCTTCACCGTATCGGTGAGGACTGCCTTCTCGGTGGCGAGCTGCGTGTTTTGCTCGCGCAGCAGTCGCACTTCATCCTGGAACGCGACGATCTCTTTGTCGCGGAGCGCAAGACGGGCGTTGAGACTCGCGAGCAGCGTGGCCGTGGCCGACGAATCCGCACGCATCGTCTTCAACGTGTCGAGCATCGCGCGCACCTGATTCTGTCGCGCGGCGAGTCGCTGCCGCATCTGCTGCAGGCGATCGAGGATGTCTTTTCGCGCGTCTGCCGCCTCGGTCTTGCCCGATTCGTCGGACTTGTTGACGGAAACCTTGGACGTGAGCGTGCGGACTTGCCGCAATTCGGCGTCCACCTGATCGGCGAATCGCGTGGCCTCAACCACCTGCGCCATCGCGCGGTCCTTTTCTGCCGATGCACCCGCCACAAGCCCCTGCAGGGAGTCGCGCTCGGCGTTAGCGAGCGTGAGCGCGTACACCAGCGAGTCCGCGCGGGCGATCGCCTGCTTGTCCTTGCAGGCCCCCAGCAGGGCGCCAAGGGCAAGGACAGCAACAATGGACGGGTGACGGAGACGCATAGAATGCATGGAATTGGCTGGGAGGCGTAAACGGCTTCGAAAACGTACCGGACTCGAGGGAGCCATGAAAGTGCTCTTCATCACACTTTGCAAAGTCCGGGAGTTCAAACTGGGGGGCGCCCGGTGACCCACGTCGCTTTTGGGGAGGGCAGGCTACCAGCTGGTTCGTACCACCGTGTACCAGAATGGTTACCGGATAAATGCCGAGACCGCACGCGTGCTACCCTGCGCAGCGAGGCATACGCGCCACCTTATCGCCGCTGTCAACAGTGGCGCACCGTCAGGCGGCACGACGAACCCGACATGCACCGATACCATCGTGGGCATGCGACACGTTGGTTGTTGCCGAGACACGGATCGGGGTCAGGGTTTCGCCTCCGACGTATGCTGCGCGGTCAGTTGCCAACGTCCGTCGTACCAGCCCCACGTGCTAGTCCCGACTCGCGAGCAGCACGCCCGCGACCATCGCACTGTCGTTGTACTCGGTGCGTTCCGAGTCGTGCTCCGCGATAACCATCCAACGTCCGTTACGCCGTTCAAATTCGCCGGTGTATCGGCCTTTGTCGGTCGTGGGTCTAGCGTCGGGCGACTTCGTGAGCGTGGTGGTCGCGGTCCAGTTGTTCATGACCAAGGCCATGTCACCGACAACACGCACCGTTTGCTGCTCGTGTTTGAGTGAGTTGGTCGTGAAGTCCGGGCTGGCGCGTTGTGCCCGAAAATACGTGAGGGCTGAATCACCCCGGCAATTCAGGAGACTGATTCAGTCCAGTACGCCCACGGACGTGTAGGTGAGGCGTGTCTTGTAATTTTGCGCCTCGAACTCCGTTGGCGGAACGTAGCCCATCGGTTCGAGTCAGGGCGCTTCGCTGAACCACGCGACGCGTGCCAGCGTGGCAATTCCCGCGTCCTCGACGCCTCGCCGCGGTCCGTCCGCGCGGACGACTTCCGTCAGCTGCTCGTCGAGCAGGCGGTCGTGCAACGTCCGCTCCAACGGATCCGGTACTCCATCGGTGCGCGCGACTCCGTGTCGTCGCACGCGCACCTCGGGCAAAACCCTTTCAACGCTGGCATCGACCCGGTAGCTGCGCACGCGCAGGCCGTCACGCGGCCACCACCAGGTCGACACCACCTACTCACCTGGAGAACCAATGCGAGAACCAACATCCGCGACTGCGGTGCGGTACCTCAGGGAGCGATCGCTGCCCCAGCCCCGAGAGATTTCACGTAAAGCTGGAAGACGCCGCCCGGCGGGCGGGGTGTCACCAGATTCGACGCGCTGGAGCTGAACGCGACGCGTGTGCCATTTCGCGAGATCACGGCGCCCGTCGCGCTGCCATTGCTCGCGGTGCCCGTACTGCTGGCGCTGATGACGGTCTCCGCACCGGTGCCGAGGTCACGCGCGAAGGCGCGTGCGTCGAACCCACTGTAGTTCCGCGTGAAGACGACGAGGCGTAGGTCACCGGCCAACACGGCGGTGCTGCCACCGTCGGTATTGCTCAGGATCAGTCGCAGCGCGCCCGAGCTGAGGTCCTTGAGATAGAATCCCCGGTCACCGAGACTGCTGACCGAACCGGTGCCGAATGACAGCTGCGTGTTGGAGACGAACGTCGGCGTCCAGTACGTCCCGCCGCCGGTTGCCGGCGTGCCTGCACTGGTGCTTGACGCCAGCACCGCGGTGTTGTCGTTGAGATTCAGAACGAACAGGTCAGCCCTGCCGTTTGTATCGCCCGAGACGAGCGTGGACGACGAGGAGACAAAGGCCACGCGCGTTCCGTCGGGCGAGATCGCGAACCGGCTTCCCTGCACCTCTCCGTTGGCGACGTTGCCGTTGTCGATCGGCAGCGTGGTGAGGTTGCCCGTGTTCAGGTCACGCAGCATGAGCCGGGCGGGGACACGGTTTGCCCACGTGTACGCGCCGAGGTAGGTCTGTGCCGGCACGGTCCTGAACACGACTTTGCTCCCGTCGTCGGAGACAACCCCGCCGAAGAAGCCGGTGACCAGCGGGAGGGTGCCGAGGGCTGGCGAGGCCTGCGTCAACGCGCCGGTCTGGGTGTTCTTCACGAACACCGTGCCGCCGGCGGTGGCTGTATTGAACGCCACGATCCGACCGTCGGGTGTCATCGTCGTTCCGCCACAGCTGCCACCGGTCGCCAACTGCGCGCCGCCCGAGCCCGTCGTGACGCGCGTCGTGACCCCCGTGGTCAGATTCTTGAGGAAGAGGTCGGATGCGCCATTCGTGTCACCGCCAACAAGATTCGACGCCACACTCGCGAAGAGCAGGAGCGTCCCGTCGGCGGACAGCTGACAGGTGGTACTGCCGGTGGTCGCGGGAGCGCCCGAGAGCGTTGTGCTGACCAGTTGCAGACTGCCGCTCAATCCGGTCACCGTCGCAGCGGGCGTCTTCGCCGCGGAGACGCCGCCCAGGCCATCCGGTGTCGGCGTGACGCCCGTGGGCGGGATGCCGTCGCCTGCACATGCGGTGATCACCGAGAGTGCGGCAACAGTAAGTGCCCCGCGCAGTGGCCGGGGGGAAAAGCATCGATACATGTGGACTCTCCATTTGATGAGACGGTGATGTCGGAGCCGGTCGCGGTGCACTGGCGGTGTGCATTGCGCTGTCGCCCCGCCGCATCAACAACACGAAAGTGCGACGAACCGGCTCACCGTGTCTGCGTGAGTTCGGGAACTCGGTCACGGAGGTCGTTGACAGTGCGCTTTTGGCACACGAGTGATCAGTGCCGCGCAACGTAGTGACGCTCGCGCAGTCCGGTGCACGAAGCTCACTGCGGCTCAGGCCGCGCCGCGCCCGCGCCAATCGGTGCACTGCGTGGAGGCAGCGGTGCAGGTTCGCTCGCACCGATTCTACGGCCACCCCCACCTTATACTCGCCCAACTCGCCGTATAACGCGGCGCACGCAGTCAGCATAAACGCCACGCAAACCAACATGCGGCACTGACTTCCAATCCACTCGGCGTCGGCGGGCTCGCACGATTTGGTCGCACACATTGCAGTGATACGATGATCCGGTCATCGACTCGACGCGCGATCACTTGGGCCCGAAAGGCGGAGCGATGCAGAGACAGCCCGCCGCAAGACGGATCTACATCCAGCCGCGCGCCCGGTACAGCATCGCTGCCGCACTTTCGTACAGCACGTCCTGGAACACGAGGCGTCGCGTGTCGGTGCCGGCCAACCCGGCAGGATCGTGCACGCGGGCATCGGCGGGGCGACACTCCACGGCCAGACCTGCACGCTCGAAGCTCATACACGCACGGCGCGAGTGCGACGGTGAGGTGACCAGCACGACACGCTGCCATCCCCGCGCACGGGCGAGCGCCGCGAAGGCCACGGCTTCGTCGCGCGTACTGTGCACGTCGCGCACGAACTCGACCGCCACCTCCGGCGCCATCAGTGCCGCGAGCGCGCGCTGATCAGCTTCGGAATCGGCACGACGGTCGCCGTGCTCAAGCTGTGTCACCGATAACGCCAGCACCGGGATGTCTCGCGTGGTCGCCGTCATGGCCCCGGAGATGAGCCGATCCATCGCGGGGCCGGTCACGCGTCCACGATCGGTGAGGTCACCAGACAGCACCACGACCGCGTCAGGCGAGGTGCCGGCGACGACAGCATCCGCGCGAATGAATCCGGCAATCATTGGCGTCACGATCGGCGTATAGGACACGACGAATGTGATCGCGGTGAGCGCGCCGAGCGCCAGCCACAGTACGCTGCCCAGCATGGTGGGGGCGAGCAGGGCGCCCGCGACGAGGCAGACCAATTGCACAATCCAGACGGGCATACCCACAGCGGACCAGACGCCGACCGCGTCGGCCAACGCGAACACGCCAACGGAAATCGCCGCGCCGGCCAATCGAAGCAACCATACGGGGACGTGGGCATTCGCGCCCGACCCACGTCCCCGCCACAACAGATCAGCCACGAAGCACTACGGCTGATCCTGCGTCACGCGTCCGGTGGCCGGCGGCGTCTGGAATTTGTCGAACCAGCTGCGCAGATACAGTTGCGTGCGCAGGAAATTCGACGGCGTACTGCTCGTGCCGTGCCACTCGTTGTTGAAGCGTACCATGGCCGTCGGCACGCGCAGCACCTTGAGCGCCTCGTAGTACTCTTCGGTCTGCCCCATCGGCGTGCGCAGATCGTTCACGCCGGTCATGAGCATGGTGGGTGTCCGCACATTGCCGACGTACATGATCGGCGAACGTCGCAGATGCTCCGACGGATCTTCCCACGGCAACTTCTCGAAGTTGCGATACCAGCTCGGTCCGTCGGTGGTGCCGACGAAGCTGAGCCAGTTGGTGACGGGACAGTTCGCGCTCGCCGCGGCAAAGCGGTTGGTGTGTCCCACGATCCAGCTCGTAAGCACGCCGCCACCAGAACAGCCAAACACATACAGCCGCTTGGTGTCGATGTAGCCGCGATTGATGACCGAGTCCACGCCGGCCATGAGGTCATCGTAGTCCTTGCCCGGGTACGCGTTCTTGATCGCGTTACCGAACGCCGACCCGTAGCCGGTAGACCCGCGCGGGTTCGTGTACAAAATGACGTAGCCGTTCGCTGCATGATCCTGCCGCGAGAAATTGAATGCCACGTTGTACATGCTGTGCGGTCCCCCGTGAATCTCAAGCATCATCGGATACTTCTTGGCGCGGTCGAAATCCGCCGGCTTGACGATCCACCCCTGAATCTTGTAGCCGTCCACCGAGGTGTACCACACCTCTTCGGTGGTGGCGAGCTTCTTCCCGGCCAATACGTCGTCGTTGACGTTCGTGAGCTGCTTGATCACGGGCGTGCGCACGTCGAACGTGACGACATCGTTGGGCTTGAGCGGCGTGCTGGCCGTTCCCACCGCCATGAAGTTTTTGCCCATATCGCTGACGGTCAGCACATGCGCACCCTTGGTGACGGCACGCACCTCACCCTTGAGCGACACGAAATACAGATTCCGCGATCCTTCGTTCTCCACGTTGAAATAGAGACCCGAAACATCGGGCGCCCAAAACATCCCCGACGGCGAACGATCCAGCTTTTCGGTTAATACGCGCACGTTCCGTCCGTCCGCGTCCATGACGTACATGCTCGCGTCCTTCCAGGTCGCGTCGGTGCTGTCATAGCCGGTGTACGCGATCAACTTGCCGTCGGGTGATGGCACGGGATTGTTGTCCGGCCCCTTCCGTCGCGAGAGCTGCGTGATCTCGCCGGTCGCTGCATCCGCGCGATAAATCTCCGACTCGCGCCACGCATACTCGGCGTCCTTCTCGCGCAGCGACGTGAAGAGAAATCCCTTGCCGTCGGGAGTCCAGGTGGTGCCGTTCGCGGCCCACTCACCCGAGGTCACCTGACGCGGGGTGCCGCCGTCTGCAGGCACCGTGAAGATCTGGCGCGTGCCGTCTTCGATAAAGCCGACCCGATCGGATCGATAGCGCACCTTGCTGACGACCCGCGGTGGCTCGGTCCACTTCGCGCCACGCGGTGCCGCGGGCATATCAATGCGCCAGTTCTCAGTACCGCGGACGAGCATGCCGAACGCCAACGTCTTGCCGTCGGGCGACCATTCGATGTCACCCGGCGATTCCGTCAGCCGCGTGATCTGTGTGGTCGACCCTTCCGCATCCATGTAGCGCACCCAGATTTGTGCGCCACTCGGCTCACCCGGCGCGACATACGAAATTCGCGATCCGTCGGGCGACCATTTCGCATCCGCGCCCTTCACGAGAAAGCGATTCTTGGTGCCGTCCGCGTTCATCAGCCACACCGACGATTCGCGCTTGTCGTTCAGCTTGTCGATCCAGGTGCGCGTGTACAACACCTGTCGTCCATCGGGTGACAGAGAGGGATTGCCGACGTCCTCCCAGTCGAAGTAGTCTGCGATGGTCAGGCGGTCTTTGAGCGGCTGCGCGGACTGTGCCTGCAGCGACGTGTGCGCGGCGAGTAGCGGCAGGGCGAATGCCACAACGCCGGCGAATCGGAAATTCAAATGCATGGGCACCTCGGAGGGCAGGGGATCGGAGGTGATCCCGCGTGGAGCCTCTATGCTGGTGCCAAGTCGTGGTGTGCGCAACAACGACGTTCGCGCGACCGGCCGTTCCTACCCGGCGTGCCGCCGGACGGCGAACTAGCGGATGGAGTCGGCGAACGCGAGGAGGCTGTCGCGCAGTCCGGATGGTCCCGCGTCGACAAGGCGTCGTACACCCTTCCACTGCCGGATGAGCGGCGAACGCGCGGTCATGGTGGTTTCGATCACGCGGCGCTTGGAGGTGCTGGCGTGGACCATTCGACCATCGCCCACGTAGATGCCGATATGCGAGATGCGCTTGCCGCTGCCGAAGGTGAGCAGATCGCCCGGCTTGAGCGCCGCGAGGTCTTTGGCGATTTCCGTGCCGACGGTGGCCTGCTGACTCGCCGTGCGCGGCAGGATTACATCGAGGGCGCCCATGACGTACTTGACCAAGCCGCTGCAATCGAGCGCGAGATTCGGTTTGGTGCCGCCAAGCTTGTAGCGGGTGCCAATCTGGCTGCGGGCCTTGGAGACGATCGAGTCGCGCAGCGCAGTCGCGGAGGCGCTCAATGCCGCAAAAGGCTTCTTCCCGTCGGTGCTCTGCGCCGTCGCGACTGACGCGGTTGCCGTCAGGGCAACGCACAGGGCGAGGGGGATCACTTTATGACGAGACAGAAGGGCCACAACGCGCGGGTGGAAGCGTGAACGGAAGACCTCGCGGACTGGCAAGCTAGCCCGTCAGGAGACGACGCGCGAGTGCCTGACGTCACGCTGCGGGCCCCAATTCCCAGCTTGACGTTCAAAGCGGCTCGCCTTCAGCGGATACCGAGCGCTTTGTGGGTCTGCACGGACAACCGCCAACGTGGGTGCGCCAGACAGTAGGCGAGGGCAGCCTCCGTATTCTCACGCTGCTGTGGACCGTCCATTGGCTGCAGCAGAAAGTGCCGGAAGTCGAGTCCTTCAAAGCGCTCCGGCATGGCCTTGGCCTGCGGAAAGACCAGCTTAAGCTCGTGCCCGGTGGTCAGGACCACGGGCGCGTCCGCCTTCGGGCTCACGCACACCCAGTCCAGCCCCGGAGGGGCCGGTTGCGTACCGTTGGTTTCCACCGCGATCTCGAATCCGTGCGCATGGAGCGCGTCGATCGCTGCCGTGTCGAGTTGCAGCAGCGGCTCGCCGCCGGTGCACACCACGAAGCGGCGGACATCGGCCGGGGCGTCAGCGGGCCAGCGGCTCGCCACAAAGGCGGCCAACGCGCTCGCCTCGGCAAACTTGCCGCCGTCGGGCCCAACCCCCACGAAGTCCGTATCGCAGAAGGTGCAGACGGCCGTCCCTCGGTCGGCTTCGCGCCCGGTCCACAGATTACACCCGGAAAAGCGGCAGAAAACCGCCGCGCGTCCGGCGTGCACGCCTTCCCCCTGCAACGTGTAAAAGCACTCCTTTACGGTGTAGGCCACGGATCAGACCACCGGCCGGTAGAGGTGGGCGATCGGGTCGGCGTATACGATCGGATCGGCGGAGCCGGCCGCGGCGAATCCGTTCAGCCGCAGCTGACAGGCGTCGCAGCGGCCGCAAGCGGTACCGTCCGGCGCCGGATCGTAGCAGCTCGTGGTCAACGAGTAGTCCACGCCCAACGTCTGGCCTAGCGTGACAATCTGCGCCTTGGTCAAGTGCTGCAGGGGGGCATGAATGACCAGCCGCTGCGTACCCTCGACCCCGGCCCGTGTGGCCAGGTTGGCCATGTGCGCAAACGCCTCGATGTATTCCGGACGACAGTCGGGATACCCCGAATAGTCGAGTGCATTCACACCGATAAAAATGGCCTGCGCGCCGAGCGTTTCAGCCCACGCCAGCGCGAACGACAGAAAGATCGTGTTCCGCGCCGGCACATACGTGACGGGGATTTCGTGGCTGGGGGCAACCACATCGCGATCCTTAGGCACTTCCACGTCCGACGTGAGCGCTGACCCGCCCCACTGCCGCAGGTCGATGTCCACCACGACGTGCTGCGCCACCCCCTGCGCCCGTGCGACACGGCGGGCCGCATCGATTTCGACGGAGTGTCGCTGGCCATAGCGAAACGTCATCGCGTACGGCACGAAACCATCGCGGCGCGCCACGGCGAGCGCGGTGGCGGAATCGAGACCGCCGGAGAGCAGCACGACGGCGGCTCGGGGTGTGGCGGGTAGTTCGGAGTTGGAGACCTCAGGCATACTGGAACTTAGTTGAACCGGAGCGTCCCGTTGGCGAGCTTCCGACGTAGGGAGACACGGCCCCGACCCAATGATATGAAACGCTCGACGGTCCTGACTATCGTGGTTGTGATGACTGCGGTCGCCTTGGCCACGCTGGCAGGGTGGGCGGCCGGTCGCGCGCCCGACCTCGGCGTTCCCGCCGCACGCGATCTCGGGGCGCGTGCGCTCCAACCCAACAGCACGATCGCGGCACAGACCGACCCCGCGATCACCGAGTCCGACCTGCGGCGACGGCTGTACATCTTTGCCGACGACTCAATGCAGGGGCGGGCCGCCGGGTCTCCCGGACATGAGCGGGCGACCGCGTACCTCGCCCGTGAGTTGGCCCGACTGGGGCTCGTGCCGGCCGGAGACAGCGGCAGCTATTTCCAGCGCGTGCCGCTCAGTGGACCTTCACCGGACACGGTCTGGTCGCGCAACGTGGTCGCGGTGCTTCCCGGCCGGGACCCAGCGCTTCGCTCGCAGTACGTCGCCGTGGGCGCCCATTCCGACCACATCGGCATGCGCCCGGAAGGCCCTGTCGACCACGACTCGCTGCGTGCACGATCCCGCGCGGTGTGGGTGCGACGCGGTCGAGCCGCCGGGACGCCTGAGCTTTCCAGCAGGCAGGAACGGGCGCTCGATGCGGCAGTGGCCCAGGATCTGGCGGCGCTGCGATCGGTGCGGCCGACACGGCTGGATTCGATTTACAATGGCGCCGACGACGATGGATCCGGTTCAATGGCGCTGCTGGAACTGGCGGAAGTGATGGCGACATCCGACAGCGGCCCGCGACGATCGATGCTCTTTGTCTGGCATACTGGCGAGGAAATTGCACTCGACGGATCACGTGAACTCACCGCGCGTCCGCCGGTACCGCTTGCTGCGATCGTGGCGCAGATCAACATCGACATGATCGGTCGCGGCAGTGCGGTCGACCTGGCGGCCGGTGGACCGGGGTATCTCGGTGTGATCGGGCCCCGCCGGCGTTCGACGGAACTCGCACGGTGGGTGACGGAAGTGAACGCCGCCCTTCCCGCACCGCTGTCGCTGGACAGCGCGCTCGACGCCGACGGACATCCCGAGGCGATTTACTGCAGGTCGGATCACTGGATGTACGCGCGACGCGGCATACCAATCGTGTTCCTCTTCACGAACCTGCACGAGGACTATCATCAGGTCACGGACGAGGCACAGTACATCGACTACCCGCACTTCTTGCGCATCACGCACTTCGTGCACGCGCTGCTCCGACGCATCGCCGACAACGATTCACCGCCGCGCACCGATCGCGCCGCGCCCAAACCCAACGCCGCCTGCACGCAATGAATCCGGAACTGCTCACAGACCCGAACGCGTGGATTTCGCTGCTGACGCTCTCGCTCCTTGAGATCGTGCTCGGTATCGACAACATCATCTTCATTTCCATTCTCGCCGGCAAACTGCCGGTCGCGCAGCAGCCGCGCGCCCGGTCGCTCGGCCTAATGGGCGCGTTCGTTACGCGCGTGTTACTGCTGCTGTCCATCACCTGGGTGATGCGGCTGACCGAGCCTTTCTTCACGCTGTTCAGCCACCCCTTTTCGGGACGCGACCTGATTCTGCTGTTCGGTGGTCTGTTCCTGATCGGCAAGGCGACCGTGGAAATTCACCACAAGCTGGAAGGCGCGGACGATTCACAGGTTGCGGGAGGCGCGGCGCGCTCGATGGCCAGCGTGGTCGCACAGATCATGGTGCTCGACATCATCTTCTCGCTCGACTCGGTGATCACGGCCGTCGGAATGGCCGATCACGTGAGCATCATGATTGCCGCCAACGTGATCGCGCTCCTCGTGATGCTACTGGCCGCAGGCTCGATCAGCGCCTTCGTCGATCGTCACCCGACGATCAAAATGCTGGCGCTGTCGTTCCTTGTGCTCATCGGCACGAATCTGGTCGCCGAGGGACTCGGCCAGCACATCCCGAAGGGCTACACGTACATGGCGATGGCGTTCTCGGTGATCGTGGAAATGCTGAATATCCGCGCGCGAAAGAAGGCACCCGACGTGATCGAACTGCGCGGACCGCACCTGTCCGACCATGATCCCGTCATCTGATCCATTCGTCCCCGTTTGTTCGTCCTCAAAAGAGGACGGACGGGGTGCGTGTCGCGTGTCACGTTATCGTATAACACATTGTCGGGATTGGAGTTGCGCATTCCCCGAGCGGCTTTCGTGGTCCGGCGCGCTCCGTGCACCGCATCTGGCCGTCTTTCACCCTTTGGAGTCTTCATGCGTATTTCCGTCCGAATTGCGATGACCGCCGCCGCGTCGCTCCTCGCTGCGCACGGCGCCAGCGCCCAGGTCGGCGTCGGTGCCTCCCTCACGCCGTACGCGGGCTACCTGTTCACGGGCAACTGGTACGACGGTCCGATTGGTACGAGCATCGAGACCAGCAATTCGCCGGTAGTCGGCGCGCAGGCGAGTATCCCGCTCACGAAGGGGATCTCGCTCACCGGCACGCTGGGCTACGCCGACGGTGATCTTCGCATAGGGTTGCCGTTGCTCGGTGGTGTCAACGTGGGGAGCGTGAAGACGTGGCTGTACGATGCCGCGGTCGAGGTGGGTGGACTTGGCGGTCGTGCGTCCGGGCTCGCGCCATTCGTCGCCGGCGGAATCGGTGGGATGTCCAACGACATCAGGAGCGCAGCGTTCACGACGCGGGCCACGAACATTGCGTACACGGCGGCCATTGGTGTGGATGTCGGACTCTCGCCCGGCTTCGGGGTACGACTGCAGGCAAAGGATTGGATCGGTCAGTTCGATTCGCGTGACGCGGTCGGCTTTCGAGCCAAAGGCAACACGGCGCACAATTGGGCAGTGACGGCTGGTGCCAAGATTTCGTTCTAAAGTCGCGCCGGGACGTTACACTCCGGCGTGACGTCCCTTCTCGGAGATTTTCTGGTGTCGATCCTGCGGCTTGTCTTGGTTTCGCTCGTCACGATCGCTTCGGCGATATCGGTCCCTCGTGCAGTCACGGCGCAGGGCGGACCACCCGATACGGCCCGGACCGGTGCCATGTCGGCACCGGTCTCCGCTGACCCGTTGCGTGGATTGGCGTCGAGTCTGTCGGCGCTGGGTTCGCAGGCGCGTTCAACGCAGGACAGTTTTGAGCGCAATCACCGGCTCGGCCTGCGATTCTACAACGGCGGTGCCGATGCGTCCTGCGAGGTTCCGCTGGGGCGCATCTGCTACTGGACCAACCACGGCGATGTGCCGCCGCCGGCCGAACGCAATGACGCCGTGCTCGAGCGTGAACAACTGCTGGATCTGCTGGGGCAGGCGCAGGCCGCCGATCCGGCCGACGACTGGGTGAGCGGTATGCGTGTGCGTTATGCCGTCGAGGGTGGCAAGCCCGATCTGGCGGTGACCGCGGCGCGCGCCTGCGGCGGGACGGGCTGGTGGTGTGCGGCGCTGCAGGGGCTGGCGCTGCACAATGCCAACCGGCACGTGGATGCGGCGGCGGCTTTCGAGCGGGCGCTCAAGGCCATGCCCATCGCGCAAAAATGTGCCTGGACCGATGTGAGTATGTGGCTGGAGGAAGCGCAGCATGCCGCCTATCGCGCGGTCTCCTGTGCTGCACGCGACCCGGAAAACGAACGCATTTTCCGTTTGGCCCAGCCGCTCTGGTCGTTGCCGGCCAACGACATCAAGAACGAGCTATTCGCCCGACGCACCATCTCGCGCGTGCAGTCGCTGGGGCGTATTCCCTACGACCTCACGTGGGGCGACGACCTGCTCGAGTCGCAGGTGCGCTACGGCTGGCCGATGAACTGGTCGGTGCAGAATGGTGGTATCGCCGACCCCCGTCCGCCGTCGGTGATCGGTCATGAACCCACGCCGAGCTACGACTTCATGGCGTCGGCCAAAGCCCTGGTCTCGCCGATTGGTGCGGGCCCCGGCGATTGGGCACCGCGTCGCGCGAAGGCACGCATGCGCTATGCTCCTCGTTACGCGGCGGGCTTTGGCGATGTGCCGCACCAGATCGCACGCTTCCGACGTGGTGACACCACGCTCGTCGCGGGTGGATACCGGTTGGTGCGCGATCTCGAGATGGGACGTGCGCCGTACAACGCGGCGATGGTGCTGGACGGGCTGAACGGGCAGGCACCAATCGTGGTGCGGCGAGACAGTGCATCGGCGAGCAGCGCATTGCTTGCCCCGATGAGCGGCCCGATGCTCGCGAGTATCGAAGTGTTGGCCCCCACCGGCAAACGGGCGACGCGCGTGCGCACGACCGTGCAGCCGCTCGCGACCGACGCGAGACTGTCCGACTACCTCTTGTTGCAGCGCGGTGATGCCACGGCGACACCGGAACTCGAGCGTAACGCGTTGCAGGCCTACGGCTCGCTCGAGATCGAGCGCGGAGCCACCGTTGGTTTGTATTGGGAGATGTATCGTCCCGCCACGCCGTCAGCACCGTTGCAGGTATCCGTGCGGGCCACGCGGGTCGGCGCGAGCTTCTTTCAGAAGCTCGGCAGCTCCATCGGACTCTCCAAATCAGTCACCCCCGTGTCCATCCGCTACAACGACAACGGTCGTCCGGACGGCAAGCCGGGGCGCAGCCTGACGATCAATTTCCCGCCGGTGGCACCGGGTGACTACCAGCTCACGTTGCTGGTGTCGGGTGCGGGCGTGACCGACAGCACGACGCAGAAGATCACGGTACGGGGCGACCGGTAGCGGGTTGGCGATGCAACGTTTCGTCCATTTACCGAGCCGTTGTGCCGGTTCGCCGATTGGTTGACGTGAAGTAGACCGGTGGTCGCGTACGCTACGGTGTATGCGACCACTCAGCGTATCCACCCACACCATCGGATCGCGCCGCCTGACAATTGCGGTGCGCGCAGGCCAGGCCGTTGCACGTCACGCTATCGGACTGTGCGTGCTTGCCGGCGGCGCTGTCGCCTCCATCAGCCAGACGGCGGCCGGTGCGCAAGCCACGGCGCCTTCGATCATTCGCGGGACGGTGCGCCTCACTTCCGGCATGTCAGCCGGCGGTGTTGCGGTATCGTTGCTGGAAACGACGGACCTGAGTGTGACCGACAGTAGCGGGAGCTTCGTGCTGCGCACGGGGCATCGCGGCATTGCGACGGTGGTCGCTCGTCGGGTAGGCTTTGCGCCCGCTACGGTCGATGTGGTGGTGCCCGTCGATAGCGCCATTTCGCTGGTCTTGGTGGCAATGCCGCCATCGCTCTCGGTCATGACGGTGGTGGCCGCCGGCGAGTACACGCTGGGCAGCGGACGGACGGCTTCCTTGACGCCGCTGGAGGTGGCGCAAACGCCCGGGGCCGCAGCCAACGTCGCCAAGGCGCTGCAGACGTTGCCCGGACCACAGGCGGTCGACGAAGGCAGCGGACTCTTCGTGCGCGGTGGCGACGTCACCGAAACGCGCGTACTACTCGACGACGCGTGGCTTCTCTCACCGGCGCGCTTCGACAATCCGCTGGGGCATAGCACCGCCACCGTCAATCCATTTCTGCTCGATCGAACGGTGTTCTCGGCCGGCGGCTTCAGCGCGCAGTACGGCAACGCGTTGTCGGGACTGGTGCGAATGGAGACGGCAGGGCGACCACGCAAGTCGACGGGCAGTGCGACGCTGTCGATCGGGAGCGCCGGACTTTCGGCGGCGCTGGCGCCGCACGCACGCGTTGGAGTGCGCGCAAACGTCAACGTGCGATCGCTATCGCCGCTCATCGCCGTGTTCGGCGAAGCACAGCCGTACGACCCGCCGCCTCGCGGCGGTGACGTGAGCGGCACGATCGAGTGGCAAACCAGTATAGCCGGGCGCATCCGGTTGTTTGCCCTGCGCGACGAACATCGCGTGGGCGTTGGCGATGCGGCGGTGCAAAGCGGCGTCGCGTACTCTGTCAACAGCGGGCAGAATATGCTTGTCCTCTCGTGGCGCGATAGTACGCGTGCGTTACGTCCGTCGTTCACGGCGGCGCGGTCCGGCGTCGACCGGCGGGAGTCCGTCGGGCCAACGCGCTTCGGCACGCGCCTCGGAGTCACGCACCTGATCGGCGCGTTGGGCTGGCATGCCGATCACGGCGTGAGTGTCCGTGTGGGCGGAGATCTCGAGCGGCTTGATGCGCGCTACACCGGCACGCTCGCCGGGGACAGCACGGGGGCGACTGCGCGCACCCTCTTCGAGGCGGAGACGCGTACAGATCGCGCCGGCGCATTCGTGGAGGCCACGGTGCACAGCACGCACGGCGTACGACTCACAGGCGGCATGCGCACCGATCGCGCCACGATCACCGCCGTGCGAACGGCCGACCCGCGAGTCTCTGTGGCCTGGCAGCGCGGCACGCTCGGCGTGACCGCCGCGTGGGGCGTGCTGCATCAGGTGGCGGAGCCCACGTTCTACCGGCCGAGCACGACGTCGGACCGGTTCGATCCGATGCGCGTGCGCGAGTCCATCGTGGGCATGCAGTGGGGCAGCGACAGCGCCGGGCTGCGCATGGAATTCTACGACAAGCGCTACGCGAACCTGTGGCAGTTTACGCGTGCGTTCGGTGTTGCGGGCAATGGCGCGGGACACGCGCGCGGCGCCGATCTGTTCCTGCGCACCCGACTGGGCGCCAACGCACGAAGCCGCGTGGCGTGGAGCATCGTCCGCTCGCGCCGCGACGATCCCGACACCGGTGTGGATGCGCCGGCGATCGGCGATGTGCGGCACTCCGTCAGCTGGATCACTGAGCGCACCGTCGGGCCGTTGACCGTGAGCACCGCGTTGCGACACGCGACAGGACGCCCGTTCACCGATATCACGGGCGTCACGCAGAGCGCCGGCGTACCGGAACCGAGCTTTGGCGAGCCCAACGGCACGCGGCTGCCCGCCTATTGGCGGAGTGACGTGTCGGCAAGCTGGTATCGACCCATCGGCGGTGGACGCGCGGTGGTGCTCTGGGGCGATCTGTCCAATGTCTTTGATCGCGGCAACGTCATGCGATACCGGTGGAGTACCGACTATCGCGAGCGTGTGCCTGTTCGTGCACCCTTCAACCGGGCTCTCTATGTCGGCGCAACGCTTCTCAACTGACACCCTGCGGCGTATCCTCGTTGGTACCATGCTCTGTTCACTTTCCACCGCGTCAACACTCGCCGCGCAGCAGCCGCCGGGTGTGCTCACCGGTGCGGCGCGTTGGGCGGACAGCGCGCGCGTGGTCATCGAACGCGCCATCATCGAAGACAATCCTTCCGCGCTCAGCGCGGCGGGCGCTATGCTCGACAAGGCACTCGCCGCATTCCCAAACGATCCGCTGCTGCTGCACTATCGAGGTTACGGGCTCTATCGCGAGGCGATGCGTCGGAGTGATGCCGCTGAAATGTCCGATGTACAGGAGTCGATGTTGCATCAGGCCATCGATCTCTTGCGCCGTTCAGCGGCGACGCGTCCGTTGCCGGAGACACAGGCGGTGCTCTCGTCGTGTCTGGGCTCACTGGCCGGCACGGGCATGGTCGCCGGTATGCGCTACGGCTCTGCGGCCTCGGAGGCGGGCGAGAACGCACAACGACTGGGACCCAAGAATCCTCGTGTGCTTCTCCTTGCCGGCATCTCGGCGTGGTTCACCCCGTCCATGTGGGGTGGCGGCAAGGACAAAGGCTACGCGCTGGTGCAGCAGGCGGTGGAGGCGTTCGCCGGCGAGGCCCCTGCGCGTCCACTACCTGCTTGGGGCGCCGCGGAGGCCTATGCCTGGCTGGGACAGATGGAAAAGGAGCGCGGCAACACGGCTGCGGCGCGCGCGTCCTACGATCGTGCACTCGCGTTGGAGCCCGAGTTCCGTTGGGTGCGCGATGTGCTGCGTCCGGCTGTTGCGAGCCGATAGGGCGCGATGACGCGAGCGTGGTCGGGATGGGTGCGAGGTCTCGCATGGTATCTGGCGGCGTGGACGCCATTGGTGCTCGTGTACGCGCTGCTCATCGGCGCATCGGGCGGCATGTCGGCGCCCGAAGCGATCAGTGCTGCGTTCAGCACCGTCAGTTGGGCGGCCGCGCTCGGAGTCGGCGTGCTATGGCTCGCGCAGCAATGGAGCTGGCCAGAGCGTCCCACACCTCGGTTCTTCGTGGTCCATGCGGGCATGGCGATGCTCTATGCCGGCGCATGGGACCTGTTCATCGTGCTCGGTATCCGGCAGGGCACCTCGGACTGGGACGCGGTCACGCGCGCTGTGGCACCCTGGCTCCATTGGCAAACGTTCGAGGGGGTGCTCATCTACTGCGCGCTCTGCGGCGTCGCGTGGGCGCGGCAATCGGCCACTCGTGCACGAGAGCAGGCGGCGCGTCTGGGTCGTCTCGACGACCTGCGGGCGCGCGCGCAGCTCGAAGCGTTGCGCGGTCGCCTCGATCCGCACTTTCTCTTTAATACGCTGCATTCGGTAACCGTTCTGATTCGTCATGATCCGATCGCCGCCGAGCAGGCCGTCGAGCGACTGAGTGCACTGTTGCGCTATGTCCTCGATGCAAAGCAGGGGGGACGCGAGGAGGTACGGCTCGCCGAAGAGGTGGCCTTCACCGACGCGTATCTCGCGCTGGAGTCGTTGCGACTCGGCGACAGGTTGCGCGTCGATCGGCAGATCTCACCGGCGGCCTTGGAGCAGACGGTACCGAGCTTCGTGCTGCAATCGTTGGTGGAGAACGCGGTCAAGCACGGCATCGCGCCGAGGGCGGCGGGTGGTACCGTGCGCGTGGGCGGGCGCGTCGACGGGGGCACCCTGCTACTTGAGGTAAGCGACGACGGCCCCGGCATTTCCAGCGTGGATGGTGCTCGCAGTCACGGTGTCGGGCTGGATGCACTGCGTCAGCGGTTGGCAGCGCGTTACGGTGAGGCGGCCTCTGTCCTCGTTCGCGCGGTGCCCGGGGAAGGCTTCGCGATCGCGGTGAGAATCCCCGCATGAACACGCCGAATCAACCGGGAGCCAGCGTGCCGGGCGCAGACCCTAGGCCGCACACGGTGCTCGTCTGCGAGGATGAACCGCTGGCGCGCCTGCACCTGCGCGGCCTCATCGAAGCGACGCCTGGTCTGTTGTGGGTAGGGGACGTCGCCGACGGCGCGAGTGCGGTCGCGCTGATCGATCGGTTGCGGCCAGCGTTGATCTTCCTTGACATCCAGATGCCGGAGTTGCCCGGGCTCGACGTGCTCGAACGTATCACGCACCGGCCGGCGGTGATCTTCACCACCGCGTTCGACAGCTACGCGGTACAGGCGTTCGAACTCGGCGCGGTGGACTACCTGCTCAAGCCATTCGGACCGGAGCGCTTCGCGACGGCGGTCGCTCGCGCCGAGCGTGCACTCGGCAACGCGGAGTCCGAGCCAGTCGCCGAACGTGTACGCGCGGTGCAGGGCACGCTGTCTCGCGTGTTCGTGCGCGATCGTGGACGCATCGTCCCGGTGGCCGTGCACGAAATCGAGCGACTGGATGCGGAGGACGATTACGTTGCGATCGTCACGCGTGGTCGGCGGTATTTGTTGACGATCACATTGGCCGCGCTGCTGGAGCGACTCGACGCGCGGCGCTTCGTGCGCATTCACCGCTCGCATGCCGTGAACCTGGACTATGTGGCGGCGCTGGCGCCATTCGATGCGGGACGGCTCAGCGTTGAGATGCGCGACGGCACGCGCTTGACCGCCAGCCGGAGCGGTACACAGGCACTCCGAGCGCTGACGCTGTGAGCTGCTACGGTTTTCCCTTCACCACGATCATGCCGACCGGGCTGCCGTAATCGTCATTGCCGACGGGGAGTCCCGGTGGCGCAACCCACGATCCACCGTCGGCGCGAACCGTAACGCGGTGCAATCCCGGGGCGAGTTTGAGTTCGGCGCGCCAGCGGCCGTTTTTGAGGCGTGTCATGGTGGTAACGGTCCACTGCGTGGCGTCACCCATCAAATCCACTTTTTCGGCGCGCGGCGCATCGATCAGCAGGATGACCCGCAACGTGTCGGCATCGAGCGCGCCGGACGCCGAGCTCACGGCTGCAGAGTCGACGGCGCCAATCGTGCGCGTTTCGAAAGAGAGAATACCGCCCGGCGTATCGTCACCGCGACCGCGGAAGGGCAGCCGTGCGATGCGCACGCCGAGCGCGAGCACCGGCGCGAAGTTACGGTTGCGTCCCTCAGACACGTCATCACGCAGTGCCGTGCTGCCAACCGAGACGGTGTTTGTGCTGGCGGCGCCGACCACAGACAGCCAAGCGGTGACCGGCTGCACAACGGCGAGCGATGCGATTGTTGGTGCCACGCGTGGTCGCGGCGAGAGCGCATCGGTGCTGACCCACGTGGCGACCGGCGATGTGACCGAGACGAGCCAAGTGGCGGGACCCGTGTTGAAGCCGGCGGACGCAATGCCTGTCGCAATATCGCGGCGCTGGACCGCACGCTGCGTGCGAGTGGAACTGACCCGATCAAGCGACGCGACGGGTGGGAGCGACGCGGACGATTCATCGATGCGCAGCGTCTGCGTGGTCACACGTGTCGCACGTTCGACAGAGAATCCGACGGAAAATTCCACGGCGGATACGCGATGGATCATTCCACCTTCGAAGCGTCCGATGGACCCGACATCGACGCGTCGGGAAATCGTGGTGTCGGCGCGGGCGGCATCGAAACCACCGATGACCGACGGCGTGCCGCCGAGCAGTCGAGAGGTGAGATCCCCGTTGATCTCGGCGCGACCGTAGCTCGCCGCACTCCAGACCTGACCGCCTCCGATACGCGCACGGGCGCGCAACGCCACCAGTCCTTCGACTGCAGTGGAACTGCCCACGGCGTCCCGGGCCACCCAATTGCCGGTTCCGATGGCGGAGAAGCGCACGCGGCCGAACCGTCCGACAGGCTGTGTCGCGCCAAGCCACAGCGCGTTACGCTGCGAGAGCGTGCCGCCGCTGCCATCGGGAAGTGCCGCGAGCCCCATCACCGCAAGCGTCGGTGATTCCGTCGCCGGTCCCACGACCGATGAGGGCGCGACCGGGGCGTCTCCGCGTGCCTGCGCCCTGGCCAGATCGGCGAAGCCGACCAAGGCGACTGACGCGCACGACACGATCACCCCGCGGCTCGAGAGAGAGCGGCGGCGCGACGCGCGAAGGGAGCGGGGGGCGAGCGTCACGATGGAGGAGGACGGATCGGCTTTCGATCCAGCGCCGCAGGCGCGGGCGGCGGACCAATCGCAGGAACCGTAGTCCGAAGATAGCGTCGCAGCGCGTCTACGGCCATACCCGGACCGCGCACGGCATTCTTGGCAACCGTACTCTGCAGTCCCAGCAACGCGTCGTCGGATTTGGGCATGCGCGCGATGGACGTGACGGCGTCGCGGGCGGTGCTGGTGGGCACGCCGCGAATGACGAGATCCGTCAGCACCATAAGCGGAACGTAGGCGCTTCCGGTGGGACGCGTGGTGCGAACCGACGCGACAATCATCGGATCGATGCCCGCGCGCAGTGCCGAGGCGCCCGCTTCGAGCTCTTGCACGGTCGACTCCGTGCCGAGCATCGTGCGTGCCTGCTCCAGTGCGGCTGAATACTCGCGTACCACGGTCAGAATGCGGGTGCCACTGGCCTTGCGCGCGGCCCCTTCCAGGGCGCGGTTGATCAGCGGAGCCGTGGGTAGCCCACGTTCAGCTGCGCTGCTGAGAATCTCGCGCAGCGCGCTGGCGGTCACACTGTCGAAGCGCGCGGCGTCGAACTGCACCTGCCGCCAGACGGTGCTGTCCACCGACACTCGCGCGGCGTCGCGGAGGCCGGCTTGCGCGAAGTCCGCGGTCGGTTCGCGCACCGGTCCGCCAATAAGGGGAGCGAGCGCCAACAGCAGGACGGCACCGGTGAGATTCACTGGACGCCGCCTTCCACAACCACCGCGTTCGACGGGCCGAATCCGGCGTCAGGGACCTGCGGCGCGAGCGGATCGACCAGCCACCGCGTGCCGTCAATCACGAACGCGTAGACGTGCCGTCCGGGCGTGAGCGGTACCTCCGCGGACCACGTCTGCGCCTTGGACCGCCGGGCCATCTTGGTGGCCTTCTCGTCCCATCCGTTGAAATCGCCAACGAGGGCGACCTCGCGCGCCGCGGCGGGTAGCGTCAGGTCGAAGCGCACCCCGTCTCCCCCGTCGATGGCGGTGACGGCCCCGGTGGGTTGCACGACGGCTGACTGCGGGCTGCTGCTCGTGACTGAGGTGGCGGCGTCACGCGGCAGCGCTGGCGAGCGCCACAGCGTGGCGCTACCAGCGACGACCAGCACCGCCGCCGCCGCGCCCCACCACCACCGCGGTCGCAACAGTCCGCTGGTGCCAACTTCCGGCGCGTGCATGGACTGCGCGAGCACCGCACGCGCGCAGCGATCGGCCGCGCCGCTGTCGGCGGGCGGCGTGGCCGCGTACATCGCGACCACCTGCGCGGCGAGTGCGGCGTCGTGGCCCTCCGGCGCATCGAAGGGGAGCACGTCGTTCCGGTCAGTCATTGCGCGATCCCAAAATGCCGCGCAGCCGCTCGCTGCCACGCTTCACGCGCATCTTGAGCGCCGATTCCCCCACGCCCGTGATCACCGCCATCTCCGTGTATTCCAGCCCTTCGGCGTACTTGAGCAGAATCGCTTCGCGCTGCAGCGGATCGAGTTGCGCCATGGCGCGCGCAAGCGCGGCGTGCTCTGCGCCAAGCTGCAGCCCCGCGGCGGGCGCGTGCGCCTGCTCAAGAGCGAGGTCATCTTGCACGAACCGACGCGTTCGGCGTCCACGTGCAGTGAGGGCATTTCGACATTGGTTGGTCAGGATGCGGAAAAGCCAGCCACGGAACTGGTCGCGCTCGTCGTATCGTGCAATCGCACGATAGGCGCGCATGAGGGTGTCCTGAACGACGTCCTCTGCATCCGACCGATCCCCCAGCATATGGTATGCAAACCGACGGCACGCTTCGTAGTACCGCGACACCAAAGCCCCGAAGGCGTCCGGGTCTCCAGCGCGGGTTCGCGCGACCAACTCCGCGTCCGTCATCGCTGAACAACAGTCCGCAGCCGATCCGCGTCACCCGCGACCGGAAGAGACTCCGAACAGGCCCCCCGACATGCGACGGACGCGGCGATCCGATGTGCCCTCACGCCGAGATTTGCGCGACCGCCAGCACGAGCGAGAACGTCAGGAACAACGCGGTACCAGTACGGTTCACACCGCCAATCCGCTCCAGCAGCGTCATCGCTTCGGGTGCCGGCAGCTGCTGCATCGACACCAACCGCGTAGCCGCGCGCGCGCGACGGAACAGGAACCAGTTCCCGGTCCCCCCCGCCGCGATCACCGACGAGACGTACACCGCCAGATTCATCAGCACCAACGACTGGTTCTCCGGCGACTGGACATTTTGCAGCGTGAGCACGGTGTCTGATCCCGTCAGCCACCGGAAGGCGAAGCTGGGCAGGATGAAGAACGCCGCAAACGCCAGGTACAGCTTGCGATAGAGAAACCAGAACGGAGTCGCGATGGCCGCGCTCCAGTTCCACGTGGGCACGAACGACGCGTCGTCGAGAAAGGGCGCGAATTTGCGACGATACGTCTGCTCCCATTTGCTCCCGATAAACACGGCGAGCTCCTGCTCCGGCAGCTGATCACTCGACGGGCGACGCTTCGCCCATGCCGGTAACTCCGGCTCGGGGGCGCGTGGAGGAATATCGTCTTCCATCGGCGGCATCGTCATGAGATCACTCCAGACCGCGCACTGGGCTGCTGCTGCGTAAGACAATGCAGCGTGCCGAGCCCCCACACCAGATCCACGGCATGAATGCCGACGATGCGGTGGGTGGGGAACAGATCGGCGAGCGTGTTCAGTGCGAGACGGTCGTTGGCGTCGTTAAAGGTCGGCACGAGTACTACACCGTTGGCGATGTAGAAGTTGGCGTAGCTGGCCGGCAACCGGGTGCCGTCCATAATGACCGCGCGCGGAAACGGCAGCGTGATGACGCGCAACGACTCGCCGCGCGCATCGGCGGCGCGCTGCAGACGGTGCAGGTTGTCGAGCGACCGGCGGTGGTTCTCATCCGTAGGATCTTCCTCGTGCGCGAGCACGACAACGCCGGGCGCCACAAAGCGCGCGATATCGTCGACGTGACCGTGGGTATCGTCGCCGACACATCCTTCGCCCAGCCAGATGGTGTGCGTAATGCCGAGGTAGTTGGCGAAGGCCGCTTCATACCCCGCACGATCGAGACCGGGATTGCGAACCTGCACGTCGGACAGCAACCACTCCTCTGTCACCAACATGGTACCCAGCCCGTCGGTTTCGATCCCTCCGCCCTCCAAAATCAGCCGCGCGCCGGTGTCCGGTCGCATCGCTTCGGTGCGCGGCAGACCGGTGACCCGCGCGACCGCTTCGGGCACGAGCGCGTCGAGCGCGTAGTTGTCGTATTTGCTCCACGCGTTAAAACCCCAGTGCACCAGCTCGACCGTGCCGTCCGTCCGGTGTACGCCGGTCGGGCCGGAGTCGCGCAGCCAGACCCGATCGGTGGGCTGCACATGCAGGCGATACGTGACCGGATCGACTTCATGCATGGCGAGCGCGTGGCGCGCGTCTTCACGCACCGACTCGCTGTGGCAGAGAATTTCCACGCGTTCGAACGGGGCAAGCGCGCGCACGATTTCCGCATACACCCAAGGAATCGGGCCAAGCTTGCCAGGCCAGTCCGGCTCGTGATGCGGCCACGCAATCCATGTGGCGTCATGCGACTCCCACTCGGCGGGCATGCGGGTGGCAGGCCGACGCGGGGGCGGCGTCGCAGCATCGGCCGGCACGAGGTCGCGCGCGTCGGTGCTCACGCGCCGCCAAGCCAGCGTTGCGTGATGGGACCGTACGCATCCACGCGACGATCGCGAAGAAACGGCCAGTTGCGGCGCGTGTCTTCGATGAGCGCGAGGTCGCAGGTGGCGATCAGCACGGCGGGCTCGGTACCGGCCTGTGCGAGATAGCGTCCGAACGGATCACAGATGAACGATTGTCCGAAAAACTCGATCCCATCTGTTCCCGCTTCGGGTTCGAGTCCCACGCGGTTCGGCGCCGCGACAAAGACGCCGTTGGCGATCGCATGCGCGCGCTGCGCCGTGCGCCACGCATCCACCTGCGCGTCACCGAATGTGGCCTTCTCGGCAGGATGCCAGCCGATTGCGGTGGGGTAGAAGAGCACCTGCGCGCCGAGCAGCGACGTGATGCGCGCGCCCTCAGGGTACCACTGATCCCAGCAGATGAGCACACCAATGTCGGCGTAGGCGGTCTTCCACGTGCGGAAGCCGTTGATGCCGGGATGCTTGTCGGCGCGCAAATCGGGGCCGACGTCTCCGGGAGCGAAGTAGTACTTCTCTTCGAACATCGGATCGTGCGGGATGTGCATCTTGCGGTACGTGCCGAGCACCGCGCCGTCCGCGTCGATCACGGTGGCGGAATTGCGATACAGTCCGGGTGCTTGCTTTTCGTAGAACGGCACGACGATGACGACGCGCAACTCTTTAGCGAGCGATTGCATTGTCGTCACGCACGTACCGTCCAGCGGCTCGGCGATGTCGAAACGATCGGCGCGCAGCGACTTACAAAAGTACGGCGCGTTGAAGAGTTCCTGCAGGCAGACAATCTGCGCACCGCGTTCGGCGGCGACGCGCACTTGCAGCACAGCGCGACGCAGGTTGTCGGCGAGATCGGCGGAGGCCGTCTCTTGAATGAGGCCGATGACGACTGAGTTCGAGGACATGTCGAAAGGTCGTCAGGGGACGAACGAGGGGCAATGCGTCGCGCGCGCTGCTCAGCGCTTGGTGACCGACTTGCGCGCGCGTGGTGGCGCTCCCGCTTCGAGCAACGGTGCAAGGTAGGCCACGAGTAAACGGCGCAGATCGTCGAGCAGTGGCTTCTTTTCGGCGTCGGAGGCGCGGCTGCGGCGCGCGAGCACCGCCTGTCCGACCGACGCACTGATGAGCGCCGCCCGTCTCCGCTCCCGCGCGGGCAGCCGCGGATTGCGCGACGCAAAGAGGACGTCGAGCCGGTCGACGAACGAATCGAACAGCTGCGCCCGCAATCGCGCCGGCGCTGCTCGTGTTTCGTCGAGCGGCCCCTCGAATGTCGCGAAAACACGGCGGAAGGCCGGATTGCGATCGTGGAATTCGGCCAGCGGCTTCATGATGCGATCGATCAGCCGCTCGAGCGAAAGTCCGCGCGGGTCGATCGGGACGGCCTTCTCGTGGATGTGGCGCATCTCATCCGCGTAGCGCAACGCCAGTGCGGCCAGCACCGCATCGCGATTGGGGAAGAATTGATACAGCGAGCCCTTGGCGGTGCGAGCGCGCAGGGCGATGGCCTCGGCCGTTGCCGCCGCCAGCCCGGATTCGGCGATGACGTGTGCAGCGGCGTCGAGCAGCAACTCCACCCGCGCCTGCCCGCGCGACTGTCGGGGACGGCGCCGGAATGCGCTGTCCGGCTCGTTGAGCGCTACGGCGGCTGCCGGTGACACGACGGTGGCCGCGGCGGTGGGGGCGAGGTGCGGGGACTCGGCGACCGCGGGGTCGGCAGCGCGCGTGCTGCGGGGGCGGGGGGGGCGTTTGGCTGACATGCGATGGCCAAGTTACGGGTTGCGCGTGGATCGCGCCCTCCCGTGCGCAGATGTCAGCGTACCGCGCGGATCAGGATTGCGACCACGTCCATAACGTTGGTGCCGGTCTGGCCAGTGCGGAGCAGTGCGTCGGAGACGTTGAGCGGGAACCAGGAGCGGCCGGTGGCGAGGTCGCGCTCCGGGCGCCGGCCGTGACGACGAGCCAGCGCAGGCACGGCGGCGTCGACAATGGCGCCGGCCGCATCGGTCGGGCCGTCACGACCATCGGTGCCGGCGGCGAGCAGCCCCACGCGCCAGGCGGCCGTGTCGACTGCCGGATCGCCCGACGCCGCGGCTTCCTCGAGAGCAAATGAGGCGGCGAGCGCCAACGCTTGCATGCGACCGCCGCGCATAGGTTCGTCTTCCGGCGTCACCGGCAGTCGTAGCGGGTCGCGTAGGACATCCCAATCTGGGTCCTCCTCGGCCAGCCCTTCCGTATCAATCGCCTGCTGCAGCGCCTCGTCGAGCACCTCGTCGTCATCCCACGCCCGCTCGTACGTGGCCCGCAGGTTGACGACCGGTTCCCCTCCAAACGCCAGCAGCATGCTTTCGTCCAGCGGGAGGGTTTTGGCGCACGCGATCGCGTAGCGGGCCAAGCGATCGCCGAGGGGAGCGGCTTCACCCTCGAGGGGTTCGGTTTCCACGCGAACCTTGGTCACGCCGGCGCGCTCGGCGGCTCTCGCCATCGCCTGTACCGCGTCCCGGTTGCGCGCGACCAGTTCATAGCGCACGCGCGAAAATGCCTCGTGAGACGCCGCAGGGACGTGCGGGACCGGTCCGTTCCCGGCAATGCCCAGAAAGACCGCCGTGTCCCGTTCGAGACGGTGGCGGATGTCGTGCGCGTCGAGCAGCGCGAGAAACGTGGGATCGTCGAGCGGATCGGGGGAGCAGGGGCCGGAGCCGATAACGGCCGGGTCGTCGCCGATCACGTCCGAGATGGCGAAGACCGGGATGTGCGTTGCCCCCCGTTCGGCCAACCCCACTGCCAGGCGGCCGGCGCCAAAGCGCAGTACCCGTCGCCGGATCGCGTTCATTTCATGGATCGCCAGCCCGGACTCGAGCAGCGTGTCGGCCAGGTTGGCGATGTGCGCCTGCGCCCGGTCGGCGTCACCTACCGCCTGCGAGAGCGCCGCGACGGGCGCCGCCGTGAGGGCCGTGGTGCCGCCGGAGAGCAACACCAGCGCAATATCGCCGGCGCGAAGATCGTGCACCGCCGAGTCGAGCAGATCGGCGGCGCGGAGCGAGGCGGGACCCGGGACCGGATGGTCGCCGGCGACGATCACGAAATCGGGCGGCAGCTCCGACGCATACTCTGCCGAAGTGGACGCGGCCACCACAATACCGTGCTGCGGATCGAGGCGGTGGTCGTGCAGGGCGCGCACGCCCCCTGCCGTCATGGCCACCGCCGCCTTGCCCATCGCGAAGATGCGCACCGAGCCACCGGCTTCTCTGCACGCGGCCACCGCGTCACGATGCTCGGCAAGCCACCGCGCCACCGCTTCGCGGGTGCGCGAGAGCGGTTCCACGCCCTCCACCGCCGCGCGATGTAGCGCGGCGAGGAGGTCGCGGGCGTCGTGCATTACTTGGAGCCGGCCTGGGCGACGGCGGTTCCGAGCGCGGTGTAGGCCTCTTCGGATGCCTGGAGGAACGGCGTGGCGATATAGGCGATCTTGCCCGACGGGTCGATCACGTACAGGTGGCGCTTGTGAAAGCCGGTGCCGCTGCTCGCGCCAAACGCTACGCCAACCTTTCTGTCGATGTCGGCAGCGAAGTGGAACGGCAGCTTGTCGTCCTTGGCCCATGCCACGAGATCGGCTTCATTGTCGGTGCTCACGCCGACGAGCGTGACCTTCTTGCCACCCTTGAAGACTTCGGCATACTTGTCGCGATAGGCGTGCATTTGCATGGTGCAGCCGCTGGTACGGGCCTTGGGGAAGAAGGCCAGCACGATCGTTTCGCCCTTGTGTTCTGAGAGCTTGAACGGCTTGGCGTTGACGCCGGCTGCCGTAACGGCGGAGACGGTGAAGTCGGGCGCCATGTCACCGACCTTAAGCTGGGCGGAGGCGATGGACGATACCGTGAGCGAGAGCGCGGCGACGGTGACCGCGCGAGAGAACAGGGACATCGGAGAGATCCTGGAAGATCGCGGCAAGGCCGCGCGGTAGGCGGGCGGCGACGCCCGAGGCGAACCAATGGACGATAACGCGAAAGCAGACGGCAGGCGATGCGTGATGCGTACCGTTTGACCGGTCGACCCGGCGTCAGGCGATGACGCACAACGCTCCGGGCCGTGTCCGCACCTCTACGACAACGTCCCGCGCCTGATGCAGTTCCCCATCCGCCTCAAAGGCCGGCGGCCGGTCGAAGCGCACCCGATACGACGATGCCCGCGTGGTATACACCTCAGGAGCGCGGAGGTGCGCGCCGCGCAGGGCCCGGGCGAAGAGCGAAAGGCGCCGCGCCGTTGAGGCATCGTCGATCGCGACCAGGTCGAGCTGACCGTTGTCGAGCAGCGCATGCGGCGCGATATGAAAGGCCCCGCCGAAGTAGCGGCCGTTGGCGAAGACGAGCATCAGTCGCCGGCGGGCCGCGGGTTCGTGCGCCAATGTCGACACGAGGCCGCGGTACCCTGCGAGGGCGCCAAGGGCGGTGACCACGTACGCGGCCGTTCCTCGCAGGCGCATCGGCGCGCGCATGCGTTCGAGGACGTGGACATCGAAGCCGAAGCCGGCGGCGTTGACGAACGGCACGTCATCCACGAAGCCCACGTCGACCATTCGCGTGCGGCCAGCCGCGATGCGCGCCGTCATGGCGGCGACGTCGTGCACGGGTGCGTCCAGCGACTTCGCAAAATCGTTACCGGTTCCCGCGGCAAAGATCGCCAGCGGAATGGGCCGTGGGGCGGCGAGCAGGCCGCGTACGGCATGACTGACCGACCCGTCTCCGCCCACCACGGCCAGCACTCGTGCACCGCGCGCGGCGGCGTCCCCGGCGATACGAGCCTCATCGCCGGGACCGCGGGTGACGTGGCGTTCGACGGGGCCCAGCGCCTGCAACGCCCGCTCGACGACGTCGGCTCGTACGCGGGCGCGACCGCGACCGGCGGCAGGGTTGACGAGGAGAACGATTGGATGCGGCTGGGGTTGGGCAGGCACGAGCGGTGTGGTGGAAACGCCGCGCGCGCGCGGGCGTGGGTGGCGAGACGCGCCGGCACGAGCGGTGACTCTGAGCAGTCGAGCGCGCGCGCCGCCGAATAGAGCCCCGATTCTATCGGGTCGAACGTCGGACCGCTCGCATCGTCTGCGCCGAGACGGGCACGCGGCGTGCACAGGCTGGACAGTCCGTAAGTGGCGGAAACTACCCTGCGCCGTGGCCCGGAGTCGTACGATGACCGCATCGATGCCGAACGTGTGGAGTGTGAAATGCTGAGCGTGGTCGCGTTCGGCGGGTCGCCGCAGTTCGGTGGCGGTGTCGACGTGGATGGCGTCGCGGTACGCATCGGGCTCGCGCCAACCGCGCCCCCGGACTTCCATCCGGACCGTCTCGCGCATCGTCGCTCGGCGCTCCTTGAGGTGACGGCGTTTTCGTGCAACTACCGCGATCGGACGTTCCTGCTGCGATACCAACAGCATCCGGCCGGTCGCTTTTCGCCGTTCGGCTCGGAGTTCGCGGCGCGTGTGCGCGCCGTGGGAGCGGAGGTGAGTGAGCTGCAGGTTGGGGATCGCGTGGTCTCAGATCATCACCACACCGGTGAGCCGCTGCCCGCGGGCGCGGAAGTCGAGGGCGGCATCGCGACCAACCGGTCGTCGCGCCGTCTACTCGTCATGTCTGTGGCGAAGCTGCTCCGCGTCCCTGATACGATCGACGACACGACAGCGGCCGCGATCAGTCTCAACGCGCAGACGGCGTACAGTATGGTACGGAGGCTGGGCGTGGCAGCCGACTCGGAGCTGCTGATCACGGCCGCGTCGTCGAACACCTCGATCTTCGCCATCGGTGCGGCACGCGCAGCGGGTGCTCGCGTTACCGTGCTGACTGGATCGCCCTCACGTCGAGCAGAACTGGAGGCGATCGGAGCCAACGATATTGTGCATGTGCCGCATGCAGCGGAAAGCGCGGCCCGGCAGGATGCTATCGCCAGTGCGGGCCGGGCGGTCGGAGGGTTCGACGCAGTGATCGACCCGTTTTATGATATTCACCTGCCATACATATTGCGCGCCATACGTGCGGGCGGGAGCTACATGACGTGCGGACTGCTGGCGCAATCGCCACAGATGCAATCACGGCTCGCCACGTTCAAACTCGACCACACGTTGCACGACGTCATGTTGGAAATTCTGCCGCGCAACATTGCGATCGTGGGGAACTGTATCGGATTGCGCAGTGATCTCTCGCGTGCGCTGGACGATCGCGCTGCGGGACGGCTGACAGTTCCCATCGACTCCGTGTTCGGTGCGAGCGACTGCGTCGCGTTCGCGCGCCGCACCTTCAGCGACCCCGGTCGATTCGGCAAGGTCGTGCTGCACTACGGCGACACGGTTTCGACGTGAGTCGCCGCGCGCGCCCCCGCTCTACACGATAGAAGCGCAGCTCCACACTGGTGCTCGCGAGAGCCTGATCGAATCGCGCGAGGTCGTTGCAGGACAACCAGTTGCCGCTTT
>JBBQSM010000009.1:0-50780 GCA_038234895.1 Gemmatimonadales bacterium | reverse complement strand
AGGCGGCCGCGATTCAAGACGTGCGTGTAGATCATCGTCGTGCTCACGTCGGTGTGGCCCAGTAGTTCCTGAAGCGTGCGGATATCGTAGCCGTCTTCCAGCAGATGGGTCGCAAAGGAATGCCGGAGGGTGTGGCACGTCGCTCGCTTCGCGATCCCGGTTGCGCGCACTGCCTGCTGCATGGCCCGTTGCATCGCGGTTTCATGCACATGGTGGCGTCGCTCCTGCCCGCTGATGGGATCCCGGTAGCGGCGCGACGCCGGGAACACCCACTGCCACGCAACGTCCGTTGACCACGACGGGGCCTTGCGCTCCAGCGCCGTTGGGAGGGCGACGCTCCCCGCTCCGTCCGCAAGATCCCGCGCATGCAGCACACGCACGCGGACCAACTGCCGCGCAAGCGCCACACGAGCCACCGCGGGCAGCATGGTCACCCGGTCCTTTCCACCCTTGCCCCGTCGCACGCGAATCTCGCCACCGTCCAAGTCCAGGTCCTTCACCCGCAGCGTCAGGCATTCCATCAGCCGGAGGCCAGCCCCGTACAGCAGCACGGCGATCAGCCGGGCAGTGCCACGCAATTGGTTGACGATCAGGCGCACCTCGGAACGGCTGAGCACCGCCGGCAATCGCGTCGGCGACGACGAGCGCAGCACGCGCCGCAGGTCGCCCACCGGAATGGCCAGCACCTCGCGGTACAACAAATTCAACGCACTCAACGCCTGCATCTGCGTCGATCGGGCCACGTGCCGCTCGACCGCGAGGTGCGTGAGGTAGGCCACGATCTCCGTGTCGCCCAGTGTCGCTGGATGCCGCATGCCGTGATATCGGATATAGCGAACAATCCAAGCCACGTATGCTTGCTCGTAGCGTCGCCACCCCATCATTCGACGGCAGCCAAGTGCTGCACCGCCACCGGATGACGGTCGGAGCCACCCGCCACCGCCGCCCGCCGCATCACTCCCGCTTCTTCTTCTCGCCCGCCAGCGCCCGGTAGTACTCCTCGATCATCGCGCGATACTCGGCCGGCACGGGTGCCGACGCGCCGAGCGCCGGCTTGCCCTGTTCGCCAAGACCGAGCGCACGATAGAGACTGAACTCGAAGGTCTTGAGTCCCTCGATCATCTGCGACTGCAACTGCTCGAGCCCCTTCGGGTCGCCGAACGCACGCCCTGATTCGAGCTGACGCATGTTGGCGATCGCACGATCGAGATCACGCGTATCCACGCCCTGCCTCGCAAGATCACGGCGCAGCCCCTCGGCCGCTTCGCGTCGCATCTGAAACTCGCGCGCAAACTGACGCGCGTCGGTGCCGGCGATCCCGCCGGTCGGCGTGCCGTTCATGGACCCGCTGAGCGAATTGTTCGGCGAGCCTCCCGCACGCGGCGCACCGTCATTGCTACCGCCCTGCTGCTGGCCTTGTTGGCCTTGGCCTTGCCCCTGCTGCCCCTGCTGCCCCTGCTGCCCCTGCTGCCCCTGCTGGCCCTGCTGGCCCTGCTGGCCCTGCTGGCCTTGTTGCCCCTGCTGCCCCTGCTGCCCCTGCTGCTGGCCTTGTTGCCCCTGCTGCTGCCCCTGCTGCCCCTGCTGCCGATCCGCCACACGCTCACGCAACGACTCGAGCCCGCGCACCAGATCCCGCGTGCGCTCCAGCGACTTCTCCTGCTGACGCGATGACGACTCGCCCTGTACGGAGCCCGCCGCGGCACCCACCCGCTCTGCCACGTCCTTGAGATTGTCGGCGATCTGATTCTCGAACGCGTTCGAATATTCCGGCGACCCGCCGCGCATCACGTTCTTGGAGAAATCGATCTTGTCGCGCAGTCGCTGATCACGAATGGCGTCGGCCGCTTCGCCGAGCTTACCAGCCGCCTTGGGCTGATCGCGACGCGTCTCACGCGCCAACCGGTCCGCTTCCGCCTCCAACCGATCGACTTCTGCCGCCATCGCATCCTTACGCTGCATCAGCTGCGACTGCTGCTCCGCACGCTGCGCACCAGATGCACCCTGCATCTTCGACACATCCTCGGCGATCTGCTGCTGCTTCTCTTCAAGCGCCTTGGCCTGATCCGCCAACTTCTTGATACCGGCACTCGCACCTGACGTCTTCTTGTCCTCAAGCTGGCGCGCCGCCTTGTTCAACTCTTCAAGCGCGGCGCTGCCCTGCGACGCGGAACCGCCAGCAGCACGCTTCATCGCGTCGGCCGCCTGTTGCATGCGCTGCGCCGCATCCGCCAACTCCTTGGATTGCTGCTCGCGCGACAGACGCTCCAAACGACGCGCTTCTTCCTCGGCCTGCTTGGCCAGCTCGCGCTGCGCACCGCCACCGCCGCCCGCACTCGACTCGCGACCCAACCGCTCGCGCATCGCTTCGGCCATGCGCTGCATGCGCTCGTTCTCCTGCTGCTGACGCGCGGCCAATTGCTTGAGACGCTCCAGCGACTCATCGACCTCGCGCTGCGTCTGCTGCTGCTGCTGCGACTGCTGCTGCACAGACTCGTACTGATTGCGCAGCTTGTCCGTCTCCAGCCCAAACAGATCGGCGAGATCTTCGGCCTTCTGCTGGCCACCACCCCCGCCACCGCCGCCTCCTCCACCACCCATCTGCACCTGCACCTCACGATACAGTGCCTCGGAACGCTGCAGGTACTGCAATGCACGCTGCGCACTGGGCAGTGCATCGCGACCGATGCCGCGGCCAAGCTTTTCTTCAGTGTTCTTGAGCTCCGTGACGGCCGTGTCGAGCTGCCCCTTGATCTTCTCGAACGTAGTGTCCGATGCGGTCACACCGCGCTCCACCAACCGCTTGGACAGGTTGGCGACATCTTCACGCAGACGCCCTTCGGCGATCGTGAGTGTGGTGATGTCCTCGCGACGCTTCTTGGGCGTCGTGGCGCTGCTGTCACGCAGCCAGTTGAACGTGCCGGCCACCACATCACGCTGGCGCGCCACGAATCCATCAGGCGAATCCTGCTGCCCTCCGCCGCCGCCACCTCCACCGCCACCCTGCTGCTCCGCCTGCTTGTAGTCTTTGGACAGCGGCCGGATTTCCAGAAAGTACACATCGCTGCTGCCTTCATGGCCCGACCCGTCGCGCGCCACGGCATGGTACGCCACCAAATCGCCCGGTGAGAGCGACATCTCCTCCAGGAACAGCGTGTGCGCCGCCTGCACATCGCGCGGTGTGCGACGCGTGCTGTCCTTCATGCTGATACGCTTTTCCTCACCACCATTCACGCGGTAGCGCATCTCCAGCGTGGTCACGCCCAGATCATCGCCGGCGCGCACACTCACCAGCACTTCGTCAGTGTTGGCCGCCTTCGTGTCGCGACCCGGCTCTTCTATGGTCACGGTCGGCGCACGATCAGTGATGGCCTCCACCACATACTGCACCGCACCGGCCACGGTCGTACCATCCTCCGTGGTGAGATCGATACGATAGAACCCACTCTTCTTCATCGTGAACACGCCCGTGACCACGCTGTCACTGTCCACGGTCATGGGCACACTGGTGCCATCGTCAAAATGCAACGCACCACCCTTCACCTTCTTTGTAACGTGCGCGTGCACGCTCACCGACGTGCCCACCACCGCTGCCACGTCACCGCCATCGTCGATATGCTCGGCGGGGAGCCCACTGTACGACGGGAACTTGAGGTCGAGCGAGATGAGTTGGACCGCCGGCAGGTCGCTGATCTTGAGCGTGTACGTGGGCGATCGTACATCGGCCGACTCGATGTAGTACTCGGTCTTTTTGGTCAGATCGAACAGTCGCGCACGAAAGCCTGTCGAGTCTGCGTCGTGTGCCATGGGCAGCCGCACCCACTCCGCGCTCGAATCGGCTCGAAAGACAATCTCCGCACCATCGGCGGCGAAACCCACCAGCGCCGCCTCGATCTCAATCGCACCGCCGCGCGGCACAGTGGCATCACCGGGTGCCACGTTCAACATCTTGACGGGTGTGGCCGCCTGTGCGGTTCCGAATGGCACAAAGAGCAAACGCGCACCGTCACGCAGTCCTTGCGGTCCAAACGCAAACAGCGCGCCCGACACCACCGCGAGGGCCCCCAACGTCTGTGCGGCGCGCGTCATCCGCGGACGCTCCAGCGCGGCGCGCTCCTGCAACGGCCGAATGGCCGCAATGGCGCGTGCAAACAGCCGACGCGACAATCCGGCCGACACACGCTCGGTCTCGGGCGTGTGCGCTTCTTGCACGGCCGACAGCAGCGACTGCCGTAACTGCGGCGCGCGCTCTTCGACGTACAACGCGAACCGCTCGTCGTCGGGCCGACGCACCATGGGTACCACGAGAAAACGAACCACCGCCGCCAACATCAGCGTGTAGCCAAAGGCGCGTGCGGCAAGCGTGGCGTTGCCGCCGTCCACAAAGCGCAACAGCAGCATGGCTACGACAATGGACACGAGGACAGCGCCCGCAATCCAAACCAATGACTCAAGCAGGACGCGTTGACGCCACTGCCGACGCAGGGCCGCCAGCGTCGTGAGCAACTCACGATCGGGACTCATGGCTCGCTCCGTTCCGGCGTAACCGGACGATAACGTCTGGCGACAGCGCGCCATCCGCGTGTGGACATGAAAGTCTCGCCCAACAGCGCGAGCGCGACAACGATCAGCAGCAATCGCCACCCATTTTGCCGACGCTCGAGCTCGTCTGCGGTGGGCGGCGCATTCGTTTCGACACTCGCGCGCTCAGACTCCCGCACACCAAGCAACAGCTCGGCGGGGTCGATCGGCGTCAGGTCCGATTCACTGGATGGTACGTTCACCGCGAGAAACGCGCCGGGCGCACCGGTCGCCGCGCCGGCATAGGCCGCATACAGGCCCGCATCGGACACCGGCACGGCGCTGCCGAGCGAATCCGCCGTCGGGCGGAGCAGGGAACCGTCGGGCACGCGCACGACCGGGTCACGCATCGCGTCGGGCATGAGCCAGCTATCGGCGGTAGAGCGCCAGAGCGGCACCGCGTCACGACCGGAGCTGTGCAGGGCCAGCTGACGCACTAACGGCAGGAACGCCGGTTGGAGCGGCAGATCACCATTCTGCGCGTCGAGTGACGTAGCGAGCATCAGCACGCGGCCGTTACCGAGCTTACGCTCGACAATGGCGGGCAATGCGTCGTCGAAGCGCGCCAGTACAGCCGTACCGGTTTCGATATCAAGACGCGGATACCGCAGAAAGCGCGCACCGCCGAGTGCGTCGGGCGTGCTGCGGAGCGGTCCGAAGAGTGCGTGCTCGAGTGAAAGTTGCGTGAGGGTGCCGCCACGATCGGGCAGCCGGTCTGCCATGCCGGTGATCTTGGCAGGGAATAGGGTGGACGCGGCCTTCTGCGCGGCAAGACGGCGCCCTGCCGCGACGATCACGCCGCCACCGTTTCGCGCATACGCCTCCAACAGCGCAGCACCGCTGGCCGTCGGCACGACGTCCCATAGCAGGACCACGCCGGCATCGCGCAACGTATTGTCGTTGATCTGCGCCGCGCGAATACGATCGAAACGAATTTCGGGGGTGCGACCGATCGACAGGGCACGGTCGAGATAGAACGTCTCGTCGCCCGCCGCATCTTCGGGGAGCACGAGGGCGATGCGCAGCGCATCCTCGCGCGGCACCACGAAGTAGAAACGATCGTCAGCGGACAGTGCGTCATTGGTGAGCGACACGGTGCCGCTCACTTCACCGGCCACGGCAACGACGGGTTCAAAGGTGACCACGGTTTCGCCACTGGTGGGGAGCGTGACCACCTGGGTTCCCGCTTCCCGTCCGTTGAGCATCAGCGTTGCCGTCGCCGTGCGTGCCACCAGCAACTCACGCGTGGACACTCGAGCCTTCACGGCCAGCAGCGTGCGCGTGCCATCGGAAATACGTGACGTCTCGACGGCGCGCACGGCGGTGTTGCCGCGATCTGTTGCACTCACGTTCACGCCGCGCAGCTTCACACCGGCCGGCAGATCGAGTCCGGCAATGCCCGACGTGCCGCCACGCTGCAAATCAGAGATGAGCACGATCTCTGCGGCCGCATACGGCGCATCCAGCAACATCTGTCGCGCCGTGCGCATCGCCGGGGCAAAGCGAGTGCCGCGCGGCAGCGGCTTCGCACTCGAGAGCACGGCTGTCGCTGCCGCCTTGTCCTCCGTCAACCGCTGCGCTGTCTCGGCGGCGTCGTCAAAAAACACCACACCGACACGATCGCGAGCGCCCAGCGCGGCAATGACCGCACGCGCAGAGTCGAGCGCGGCCGGCCACACGGCGGTGTGCCCCATGCTCTGCGAGCGATCGAGCAGAATGATCACCGCTTTCGAGCGAGTGTCGGTACCAGCCAGGGCCTGCCGCGTAAAGACGGGGCGTGCGAACGCCAGCACCAGCAACGCCACGGCCAGCGCCCGCAGCAGCAGCAACGGCCAGTCGGTGATGCGCTGCCGTTGCGACGTGCGGATAGGCAGCTGATCCAGGAACATGAGCGACGGGAACTTGTACGGCCGATCCTTGTCACGATGACGTAGGTGCATCCAGATCGGAATGGCGAGTGCCGCCAGTCCGGCCAAAAATGCGGGGACGAGAAAGCCGATACCCATCAGCGCACCCTGCTGCGCGCCAGGCGCGAGTCGAGGTACGCGTGCAGCGCGTAATCCAGCGGCTTATCGATGTCCACACGCACATAGTCGGCACCGGCCGCAGCAATCCGCTTGGAGAGCGCAAGATGATGCGCCTCGATGAGCGACTGATACTTGGTACGCAGCTCGCTCGGACGCAGCGGCAACAGCACGCCGCTTTCCGCATCCTCAAATGTTGCAGGCAGATCGCCGGGCAGTTCGCGTTCGGCGGGATCGACGACGTGAAACACGATGACGTCGTGCTTGTGCATACGCAGCGTGTCGATGGCGCGACCGATCGCCTCCGGCTTGTCGTAGCAATCAGAGACGAGCACCACAATGCCAGACCGCACCGAGACCAGGCCGAGCCGGTTGATCGCATGCACCAACTGACTCGTACCGCTGCTCTTGGTGCGTGACAAAGTGTGTAGCAACAATTGCAGATGACGAACGGATGGCGGCACGACGTCTACCAAGTCGCCCACGAACGTCGCCAGTCCGACCCGATCGCCCTGATGCTGTGACAGCCACGCCAACGAGGCCACGAGAAAGCGCGCGTAGTCGAACTTGGTCACGGCGCCGCTGCCGAAATCCATGCTCCCCGACGAATCGATTGCGAAGACGACGCTCGCATTGGTGTCCGCGTCGTACTCCTTGATGTAGAACCGGTCGGTGCGTCCGTACACGCGCCAGTCGATGCGACGTAAATCGTCGCCCGGCTGATACGACCGATGCTCGGCGAAGTCCATCGACGCACCTTTGCGCATGGAGCGATGCTGGCCGTGCATGAACCCGTCCACGACCGTGCGCGCGAGCAGCGCGAGGTCGGAGATGCGGGCCAGCATGGCCGGATCGAGAAAAGACGCCGGAGCGGCGGGCATGTGGTGTGGCGGCCTAGAGGGCAGACTTGGGCAGCGGCACGGCATCGAGCAGCCGTCCGATCAGTGCATCTGTCGTGACCTTCTCCGACTGCGCCTGGAAATTCAACAGCACACGATGGCGGAGCACCGGCCGGGCCAGGGCGCGCACGTCTTCAAAGCCCGGGCTCGCACGCCCCTGCAGCAAGGCGCGCGCCTTGGCACCAAGCACGAGCGCTTGCGCGGCGCGCACGCTGGCACCGTACGCCACCCACTGCTTGATGAAATCGGGTACCGCGGCAGACCCGGCACCCGGGGACGCACCATTCGCCGCCGTCGCGTCGCCGGGGCGCGTCGCACGCACAAGCTTGACGGCGTACCGCGTCACGGCATCGGCGATCGGCAGGCGGCGCACCACCCGCTGAAACGCGAGAATCTCTTCTTTACTCACCACCGGCTGCACGGCGCTTGGCGGCAGTGCCGTGGTGCTCTTGACCACCGCCACTTCGTCTTCTTCGGGCAGGTAGTCCAGCATGACTTCCAGCATGAATCGATCGAGCTGCGCTTCCGGCAACGGATACGTGCCCTCGAGCTCGATCGGGTTCTGCGTGGCGAACACAAAAAACGGTGCGTCGAGTTCGTAGGTGCGTCCCTGCACGGTCACGCGGCGTTCCTGCATCGCTTCGAGCAGCGCGGCCTGTGTCTTGGGCGGCGTGCGATTGATTTCGTCGGCCAGCAGGACGTTGGTGAATACGGGCCCGGGCATAAACGACAGTCGGCGGTGGCCCGTGGTCGGGTCGTCCTGAATGACGTCGGTGCCGGTCACGTCGGACGGCATGAGGTCGGGCGTGAACTGAATGCGCGAAAAGCGCAGGTCGAGCGCACGCGCCAGCGTAGAGATGAGCAGCGTTTTGGCCAGACCGGGTACGCCCACGAGCAGACAATTGCCACCGGCGAACAGTGCAATCAGCGCCTGCTCAACGACGACATCCTGACCAACGATGACCTTGCGCAACTCGCGCGTGATCCGTTCGCCGGCGCTCTGCATCTTGTCGGCAAGCGCGCCGTCATCAAGTCCGTCGAGCGCGGAGGCGGGAGAGGCACCGGCGGCAGCGCGGCCGGTCTCGGGAGGTGGGGTGGCGGTCAAGCGAATCCTCGAATCAGCGGGTGAGCGCGTAAACGATGTAGTTCACGCCGAGCTTGTACGCTTCGTTCGACATGTCGATGGGAAACATCCCTTCGTCGCTGAACTCCCAGAGTTCGGACATGTCGTTGTTGTAGTTCACGATGGCCAGCAAACGCTTCGATTCATCGTTGTCCTCGAAAATGCCGAAGAACTCCGCCTTCATGCCGTAGTACGGGTGCCGGTAGTCCAGCGACGTGATTCGGTAGAACGAGTCGAACAACGGATTGGAGACTTGCAGCGGCACCAGACGTCCCTGCGGCAGCACGCGCTTCATCTGCGAGCTGAAATTCATCCAATGTTCGCCGGCGAAATCGTCGAAAATGATGACGCCGCCCTTGGTCAGATAGTTGCGCAGTCCCAACACTTCCGCGTCACTCGGCCGCCAAAATCCAGGCTCGGCCATGTACGCCACCGGATAGCGCGTCAGCTCGGGGTCGTCGAGCGCCAACACATTGCTCTCCGCCGTGCGTACGCGGGTGGTGGAGAGTTCGCTGAGGATCTTGGTGAAGTGCCGTTCGCCGCGCGGATAGTCGTGCGCCCACTTGATGTCCACGCCGCGAAAACTGCTCGATCCCATCGGCACCTCGTAGCGCACGCGCACAAAGGTGTAGCGCCCGTCGTACGGCGAGTTGGGGAGAATGTCCGGTTGACGTCCCCGGCGTTGCGCGTCGAGCGTTGAAATGGCCGCGATCAGGGCGGCCGTGGCCACCGCTAAGCCGGCCGCCACGCCTCGCCACGCACGCCGCGACGTCAGTACCGTCGGTCCATTCATCGTACGCCTCCCGAGGTCGACTTCGCACGTAATTCCAGCAGCAGCGCCTGCGCCTTCTCAAACGAGGGCGCCTGCTCAAGCACCTGCAATAGCTCGCGCCGAGCGCCTGCAACGTCTCCGGATGCCGCCAATGCTCTGGCCAATTCGTAACGCGCATCCAGCAAGTCGGTGGGCATCAGCGCAATCACCGCACGGCGTTCCCGCACGGCGCGCGGATGATCGCCGAGCGCCCCTGCGATGGTGGCGGCCCGCACGTGCAGCTCCGGGTCGTAGGGGTATATCCAGAACAAACGGTCGAGCGCCGCCAACGTGCCCGGCAGATCGCGCCGCTTTTCGCGCAGGTCTGCTTCCATAAGGTTGGCTTCCCATGCGGATTCGTTGCGCGTGGTGACGTTGGCAACCTCGCGTAGCGCAGTCACGGTATCGCCCCGATCCCGCGCCAGTTCGGCAAGGAACCACGACGGACCGTCGCTGCCGGCGTACTCCGGGAACATCCGCTGCGCCTGCTCCAGCAGCACGCGCGCCGAGTCTTTCTTGCCGGCCTTGATGAGTGACAGGGCGCTGCGCATGGTCTCGCCCATTTGCCCGCCGCCACCTGCCCGCGTCGTATCCTTGGACACGACGAATCGCAGCGGCGTTGCAAAGCGCTGCCGCATCCACGCATCGAACTGCGTGTCCACCTGAGCAGGCGTCAAGCCGAGCACGCGCTGGAAGACGGTCGCTGTGTTGGCGCCGTCGCGGTAGGCGAACAGCATGGCCGGCAGCGCCTTGGCGCCTTTGGATTGCTCCACCCACTCGCAGAAGAGCGACGCCTGGTAGTAGCTGAACTGAATCTCCTCGGGGAAGCGCGGACGCGAGAATCCCTCCGGAAGCCGACTCATGGGGTGGAGTCGGCCGGCACCGAATGCGGAGACGAATGAGAGTGTCGGCCCCGCGCCCCAGCCGCGTTGCGTGCGCCGTTCTTCGAGCACGGAGAGCCCTTCAGACAGCCAACGCGGCACGCGATGGCCTGACGCGCCGAGGGTGAACGCGTGCGTGAGTTCGTGCCATGCGGTCGAACCCCAATTCCACGTGCCCTGCTCGCGTGCGCGTGGCGCATCCATGGCGAGCACGCTGCCAAAGCTCACGCCCAGCGCGCCCAAACCGTAGACGCCGAGCGCGCGCACCGAGAAGTCTGCCGACCGGTTGAAAAACTCCAGTCGGACCGGCGTTGGCGGAGAATAGCCGTAGCGAACCGACAGCGAGTCAAACGCCTGTTCGAGCAACGGCAGAATGTACAGCGACAGCAATTCCGCCTCTTCCGGTGGTGCCACCACGCTGAAATGCTTCGAGTCGATCGTGCGGAACGTCTTGAGCATCTCGTCAACCAGCGTGAGCATGTTCAACGTGACGCGGTTCGACTTATCGAGTGCCCATGCGCGATCCAGCGATTGCCGACCTTCGGTCATTTGCCCGAGTCGCAATTGATTGGTGCCCAGGACACTCAGCGCGCGAATGGAGAGCGAGTCGTTGGCCACTGCCTGCTGCGCGAACTGGTTCGCATCGGCGTAGCGGCGTTGACGGATCGCGGCTTCGGCCAAGTCCGTGTAGAAGTTGCTGGGTTTGGGTTGCAAGGCCGCTACTGCGCTGCGCGCCAGCGTATAAGTCGCCGAATCTCCGGTGAGCCACGCGGTGGCCCCCAGCTGCGCCCACCCCGACTCCGACGACGAGTCTGCGGCAATCGCACGCTGTGCCCAGATGCGAGACGAGTCATACGCCTCGGCGTTCAGATGCATACGCGAGACGAACGACATCGCATCGCTGAACGACGCATTGATGCGCAGTGCGCGACGCGCCGTTTCGAGCGGCGGTGCCGGCGGTGGTGCCCCCTCCTCATCCGCAATACCCAGCATCCCCATCTCTTCTTCGGCGCGCGCGAGACCGAGCAGCGCACGGGCATCATTCGGCGCACGTCGCAGTACGCCAAGATATGAGCGCTTTGCAGATCCTGGCTCGTTCTTGGCAAGCCAGAGCGCTGCCTCGTGGCGCTGCGCGTCGAGATTGCTCGAATCCATGGCGATCGCCGCGTCGAATGCACCCAGCGCCCGCTGGGCGACCTGTGTGCTGCCGGTCATGAGCAGAACCAGCGCACGCCCAGCCGCCACGTGATCGGATCCCGTCGGCCGCGCAATATTCCCGTGCGCGCGCACCACCGATGTGGCCCGTTGCTCGGCGCCTGCGCGATCGCCGCGACGTGCCGCGAGCTCAGCCAGCGCTACCTCCGCGGCCAGCCGATCAGGCGCCGCCGCCGATACCGCTTGATCGTACGCGCCCGCCGCATCCTTGAGACGACCACGCATGACCAGTACATCGCCAAGTAACACCGCCGTGGCCGGACCACCGGCGCGCGCGATCCGTTCCGCATCGGCGTATTGCCCGATATTGGTCAGACGCTGCACTTCGGCGCGCGGATCCTGCTCCGCCCACGCGAGACAGGCCGCACAGAGCACCGCCAGCGACGAGGCACGGAACAGTGCGCTGCGCCAGACCGCGCGGCGCCAGTGCGTAGCATCAATCACTTGCCACCTCCCGCAGCCTTGATCGCCTGCGTCTTTTCGGCGATGGCGAGCAGCAATCGCTCCAGTTCCGCGTCGTAAGCGGTAGCGGTCATACTCGCCTTCCTCGCACGGAGAGCAGTCACGTCGGCTTCGAGCGCCTGCCGTTCCGCGACCAGCGCAGCGACGCGCGGATCGCTGGTCGTTGCCGCCCCACCGAAGGCGACGGAGCGCGCGAGCAACGAGTCGCTGAGTTGTGCATGTTCCGTCTGCAGCTTCTTGCCGTCGGTGTACGCCCGCGCCACCTCACGGGTCGTGTAGCGATACGCCTCCAGCACGGATACGCGGCCGTCCTTGTCGCCGTCCGATTCGTCGGTGAGCAGCGCCTTGGCAAAGATCGGTCCGAAAATCGATTCATTGCGTTCAATGGCGCTGCGCGTGGATGTGACCACGATGCGCCCCGGTCCGGCTAACACCGGCACGAAGTCGCCGCTGCCGCTGGCCGTGTTCACAAACACGACCGTCTGTCGCGCAAAGCCGGCAATCCACGAGGCATAGTCGGCGGCGGTCGCGTCAGGACCCGGCAGGTTCACCTTTGAGCCAGCTCCCTCGCCGCTGCCATGCCCGACCAGTACCACCAGCAACAGATCGCCCGGCTGCACACGACGCGACAAGGCCGCGAACGCCGTACCCAGCGACTCGCGCGTAGAACGCGCACGCGGACGCCCCGCCACCACGGAGTCTTCCGTGAGCACCACAATGCTCGAATCGGCGAGTTTCCAACGCGTGCGCGCTGCCTCCACCACTGCATTCGCGGTCGCGTCGAACGATTTTTTGAACGCCGGCTCGCCGGACAGTCCGGCCACGACCATCACATGCGTTCGCTGCGCCGACAACGGTGCGGCGGCGCACACGCTCGCGCATAGTGCGGCCGCGACGAGTCCACGCGGGTGAAGCGACATCACGCGAGTCCCCGCCACCGTCGATAGCCCCACTCCGCCCCCAACAACAGCGCCAGCAACAGGAATACCGCCGGCATGTCCCACAGGTCTTTCGCTTCGCGCACCGTCACACCGCTCTCGGTGTAGATGGCGTCGTCTGCCAGCTGTTGCGCGTCGGCCAGCGGGTAGTAGCGGCCGCCGGTTTCGTCGGCGATGCGCTTGAGCAACGGCACGCGCAGTTCCGCTTGCGCCATGTCGGCCCCGTGGTCGTCCACCAACAGCGTCGCATTCACCGTCTGTACCGTGTCGCGACCGCGGGCGCGTCGCGCCGTCGCCGCAATCGCGTAGCGCCCCGTGTCCGGTGCCACGAACGTGCCCGTGTACGAGCCATCTTCGCGCAGCGACCATTCCAGAGGCACCGACATCGTCGTGCCGTTGGGAGACGTCACCGTCGCTACGACAGCAGCATCGTTCACATCGGCGAAGAGCCGGTCCGCGACATGCGCGCGCAACGTCACCGATTCGCCGGGCGCGACACGTGCCGGCGTGGCGGCAATCTCCATCGGTTCCGGCGACGCATCCACGAGCCAGCGGACCATCTGCCGCCAAAACGTCTGCTGCGTGTTGTCGTCTACCGAAACGCTGTAGTCCATCTTCCAGCGCCAGACGTCCTGCACGGCCAGCACTGCACTCATGCCGCGACCGTAGCGCTGCCAAGCCAGCACCGGTACGTCGGCGCGACCGCCTTCTGCTGTGCCGGCGAGCAGCATGGTCGCACCGGCGCGGAGCGTGCCACTGCGATTCACCGAGGTCAGTGCGGGCAGCGAATCCCACTTCTGGCGTGACAGCGCTGGCGTCGCGCCCAGTTGCAACGCAGCCAGCGCTTCCCCGGCGCGGGTAGGTCGGATCTTGAGCGGTAGCGCGGGGCCGTCAACGTTGATCTGTGCCCGCGCGAGCGTGACGGGCAAGACATCAGCCAACGGCGTGTCCGCAAATCCGCCCTCGGACAGCGACGCGCGCCCACCCAACACCAGCAGGCCGCCGCCGCGCTTGTTCACGAAGTCGGCGATCATCCGCAACTGCTCTGCGGTGAAGAACGACGCCTCGATGCTGCCAATCACCAATGCGCGATACTCGAACAGTTCTTCGCGCGTGGTGGGGAATCCGCCCAGCAGTTCGAGACTGTCGCGCACGCCAAGCCGCAGAAACTTGTTCTCCGCGCTGCGCATCAGTCCTACCACCTGAATGGCGCTGTCGCCGGCCACCGCTCGACGCAGAAACGCAAATTCGGGACGCGGTTCGCCCTCTACGTACAACACGCGCTCCGGTCCGCGTCGCACCTCGAGACTCGCCTGCCACTCGTTGTTCTCGGTCACGATCTCGTCAGGCAGCGCCTTCACGCGAACGCCGAGCCGATAGGTGCCCGGCGGCATCGGCGGCACGCGCAAGCGCACATGCACCACGTCACCTTTTTCCGGCGCGCGGATCTCTTCCGTCGCGACCACGCGTCCGTCTGCCTCCGCCACCACCGTCGCTCGTTCCTTGCCGATACCACGCACGCGCACATCTGCTTCGATGAGCATCGTGGCGCCGGCCAGCGCATGTGTGGGCGCGTTGACACGCTCGATGGCGAGATCGCGCGCAAACCGCTCGCTTCCCACGCCCACCGTGTACACGGGAACGCGTCGTGCCCGCAGCGCCAGCAGCGCATCGTCGTAGGCGCTGTTGCCGTTGTCGGCGCCGTCGGACACGAGGACCACGCCAGCCAGCGGCATGCCCGCCAGTTCCTCACGCACATCATCGAGCGAGCGCGCCAGATCCGACTGCGTGCCCGTCGCTTGCAACGTGCCGGCTCCGCCCATCGGTGACGCGTGCGACGCGAACTTGAACCGTCGCAGCGCAAATCGCTCGCCGAGTGCTTTGGTGAGGGTGCTGGTATCGTCGAAAACGCGCTGTACTGCGCGCAGTCGGGTCGTATCGGTCTCGTCGCGAATGCGCATGCTGCGCGAATCGTCGATGAGCACGGCGAGCACGTTGCGCTGTGGTACGGCCGACGCGATGACCAGTCCGGGGCGCAACAGACAGCCGATCACGAGTAAGACGGCGGCGGCGCGCAGCGCACCCAGCACGACACGATCCACCGGGCGCAGGGTGCGTACGCGCGCATACGCAAAGCCGACAAGCAGCACGGCAACGAGTGCGGCGACAGCGATTGCCAGCGCGGGCACGACCGGTGCCAGCACCACATCGCCGCGCGCAAACATGCGCAGCGGATACTTGAAGAAGAAAGCGACGACAGCGTCGAGAGCAGATCCCACGGAGTGTTGGGGCGTCAGTCGTGGCGAAGCAGCAATAGAGGGAGGCCGGCATGAACGTGCAGCGAACGACGCCGGGACGATCAACGACAGTGCACCACGGCACACAAGGCGTCTACCCCGTGACGCGGTTCCCGGCACAGACGTTGGGACGCCGGGACCGACGTCGGGACGATCCCGCTGTTTCCGGTGGCGAACGCCGCCTTAACACCATCACACGCTGAACGTCGAACGGAGTGAAGCGCGTGCCCAATACCAACCAGATACGGCAAACGCGCCAAACCCAGGACGGTGCATATGCGACACATTCAACGATACGCACTCGCGCTGATCGCCGGCGCGTTGACTTCCTCGATGGCCATAGCGCAGCAGCCGCCGCGACAGGGGCCGCCTCCGCGGCCTGCACCGGGTGCGCCGCAGGCCGGAGCGCCGCGTCTCGGCACGCAGGGCGGCCAGCGTCGGCCGATGGCCCGGGGGCCCAATCGCCCCGGTGATGAGCAGGGTGGCGCCGCGGGGCGCGGGTCCGGACCGGGGGGCAGTCCTGCGGCCATGCTGCTGCGTATGCGCACGCAGCTCGAGCTGACCGACGATCAGGTCAAACGACTGGAGACGCTTGCGGCGGCACCGCGACCAACGCGCAACGAAGCAGAGATGCTCCGCGCCCGGGCGGACATGATCGACGCGAATAAGGGCGACGGCGATCTCGCCAAGACCCGCGCCGCGCTCGACAAGATGAGTCGTCTGCGCAACGACGAAGTGCTCGCGCAGATGAAGGTGCGACAGGACGTGCGCGGCGTGCTCACCGCCTCGCAGAAGACGCAGCTGGACAACATGCGCGGGGCGAGGCGAGGGCAGAACCGTGGCCGGCCGCGCGATGGAATGCGCCGTGGCTATGAACAGAACATCGAACGGGACGTCATCATCGAGCGTCGGCGTACCCCTCCGCCGACCATCGATTCGCTGCCGCCGCGCTAAGCTCCCAGGCGAGGCACGAGCAGATCGCAGCGCGAAGCACACCGAGCGCAGCCCGAAGTGCAACGCCCGCCCGTCGGAGTTATCGACGGGCGGGCGTTGTGGCGTGACGGCATCGCGAACGCGCCGGTGTCAGCGCGCGATGGCCACGGCGGCAATAAGACGGATCAGTGCATCCACATCGCGTAGATCCAGTACCTCGCCCGGCGAATGCGAATAGCGTCCCGGCCACGACAGTCCCACGTTGGGCGCACCGAATGGCGCCACCGACGTGCCGTCGGTTGAGCCGTGCGTGGTCCCGACCTGAATGGGAATCCCCTGCGTACGCGCGATGCGCAGCACCCGCTCGCGCTCGGCAGGGGGTACCAGCGATCCGTCGTCGAGTCCGCGGAGTACCGCGCCGCTGCCGAGTGGCGTGAAGGCGAACATCGGCTGCTCAAGCGGCGTGTCGGACGAAACGAACGTGTCCACGCTGTACACGCGCTTCAGGTCACGTCCATGCTCCATGCCAAACGCGCCCGCGCCGACCAGTCCGCCCTCCTCGCGCACCGACCAGACAAAAATCACGCGGTGCGCGAGTGTTGCCGGATTGAGACGGCGCAACGCCAGTAGCAGCGCCGTCGAGCCGGTGCGGTCATCGCTGCCCCGACCGGTCACGCGGGTGCCGGCCAGTCGCGTCGCACGCTTGTACGCGGTGACCCCAAGACCCACGCGCACGCCGCGCGCCACCAATGCCGTCGAGTCGAGCCCGAACCACGCGGTCATGGCGCCGACCGGTTTCGTGCGCGCCGAATCACGCGGGACGAACGCACCGCGCAACGACTCCGCCACGCCGCCGTTCGCATCGCGATCGAAATGGAGCAGCGCCGGCTGCCCTTCCCACGCCGTCGCCACCACGCCGCCACGACGTCCCAATCGCACGCTACCGTCGCGATTGATCCCTTCGACTTCGAACGCGACTTCGTCCATGTGCGCAATGAACGCCACCGAATCCCGCTCCGGCCCCACGGCCACAATGAGATTCCCCGTCGTGTCCGTGACCGCGACCTTGCGCGCCCAGGCCGGCAACGCGTCCATAATCGCGTCGCGCACACGGAACTCGTGCCCCGGCACGCCAGGCAAGTCGGCCAGTGACATGAAGGTTCGCTCGGCGGCCTCGTAGGCATCGCGACGCGCCACACGTGGGCGCAGTGTGTCCGTTGGGACAGCCATCCATTGCACGCGAGTACTGTCCGCTCCGGCGGCACGCAGCGCAGCGGCCAGCAGCAGGCGTGCGTCAGCGGCATGCACCGATTCGACCATGGAACCGACAAAGCGTACACGCGGACTGATAACGCGGACGCTGTCGTGCGCGAGTACGCGGGCGAGACCGGATTTGCGCTGCGCACCCAACCGGCTGCCCGCCACGGTCACGGACGACGCGGTCGACCGCCCGTCATCAAACAGCGTCACCTGATCGATCGCGCCAAGACGCGCAATGACAGCGCTCAATCCCGTCCAGCCAAAGCTGCGCTGCGCCGCGAGCACAAAAATCGTCTCACCAAGCGGCACCGTCGCCGTGGAGGCACTTGCCACTGCGGCGCAGCCCGCCCGCGCGCCGGCCCCCGGTCCGGCGGCATACCCCTCGTAGCGCCAGAGCGGCCGGTCAGCGAGCACCGGGTCCAGCAGCTTCACACCGAGCGCCGCTACCTGTGCACGGGACGACGTGCCCAGATCGACCCAGAGGTCGTCGATCGCGACGACCGCCGTGTCGCCGCGATGTTGCCGCGAAAAGTGCCCGTTGGCCACTGCCACCACGCCCGGCACGTCACCGTCGGCGGACAGGATGCGCACTTGCTGAGCTTCGTGAAACTGCGCGAACAGCTGGTGCGCGGGTGTGCCTGTCTGGTGCAGCCGCAGGTAGCCATCGTCGGTGATCTGGCTGACCACGAGTCCGGGTGCGTCCATGGCGCATGCCACGACCCGCTTCGGCGAGCCGGATCCCACGCGCTTGACCAAGTTGCCGAATCCGTCGGCGCTCCAGGTAGGCAGCGTGCTGCGCAGGGCAACAATGGCGCGCCGTTCACCGCCCGGCGGCGCGTCGAGATGCACCCAGGACGCGACCGCGTCGGCGACGGCGCGATCGTCTGCGGCCGACTGCGCGTGAAGCGGCGAGACGAACGCACCGATCTGCGTGAACGACGTGCACAGCGCCGCGATGGCGGCACCAGCCACGGACCGCGTGGCCGCGCGCATGATTGCGGCGCTACTGCTCATCGGCACTCGGACCATACAGCCCGGGCACGGGCACATCGAGTAACCGGTAGTAGATCGTGAGTTGTGCGCGATGGTGAATCATGTGGCTGATGATGAAGCCGCGCAAAACGGCGACGCGAGGCATGGCCATGATCACTGCCTCCCCGTTTCGCATCGTCCACGTCTCCATCAACTGCGCATCGGTGGCCTCGGCGAGTGCCGCGCGAAAGACCGTCATGCGTTCGTCGAACTGCGCAACGAATCCCGCGGCAGTCGTCGGCGTGGGTGGCATTGGTGGAAAGGGCGCGCCGATATCAATGCCGGGTGTCTGCAGCGTCATTGTGCCCCACATCGGGAAATCGGTCAGATGGTTGACCAGTTTGCCCAAGGGCCACGACTTGGCGTGTGGCGAAAAATCGAGATGGTCGGCGGGCACACGCTCGAGCACGCGACGGGTCTGGGCGACCTCGTGGTCGAGATCGCCGAGCGCGGTCTGGGAGGTGGTGGACATGGGAGTAGTAAGTGGTGGTGGCGAGAGAGAGCGACCGGAGTGTCGCTCGGCATTGCTACGGCTTGGTCCGCTTGGCTTCGACACGAACGGTGAGCGGGATATACCATCCCGACTCGACCGACTTGACCTCCAACCGCCACACGCCGGGCTCGGCGGCGATGAACTCGAAATCGGCCGTTTCCCCAGGACCCATTTCGACGTGCGCGGCACGCGCGGTGGCCAGCGCGTCGGGCAAGTCGGCCCCGTCTTTGGCGATTGCTCGCCACCGTGCGACCGTGGTGTCGTTCTTGAGCGTGAATGCGACGCGATAGTCGGGATGAATACTCACGATGCGCAGGCGGTGCGTCACTCCCGCTTCGAGCCGCAGCGGCGCTGGAAAGAGGCGTCCGTTCACGAGGGCGAAGAGGCTCTCGATCTTCCGCTGGATTTCGGGGCCGCCACCACCCGCGACGATCAGATGATCCCGCGTGGTATCACGCGGCGTATCCGTGACGATGACCGCGCCGTACATGCCGGAGCTGATCTGATGCCGGTCATTGAAATGCGAGTGATACGGAAACGTGCCCGAACGGGGCGGGGTGAACGCAGCAACGAAGCTGTCGCCCGGCGCGATCTGCGAATACACGCGCTCCCCCAATCCACTCCACTGCGGCACGCCGTCTGGAAAACTCTCGATCTCGAGTCCGTGCCAATGAATGGATGTCGGCTCGGGCAGGTTGTTGCGCACGACGATCCGTACCGGCTCGCCCCGACGCAGTTCGAGCACAGGTCCGGGCAGCACCACCGAGTCGAGGGCCGGCGGCTTCGTGCCCGATTGCAGCGCAAAGCCAAACGCGGTGGCCGAAGCAGCCAGCGCCTTCGGGCGTTGCTGCACGAACAGCTTCAGTTCGCGGGCGTTGGTGACAGGCGCTTCCACGTAGCCCGGAGCAGGCGCGACCTTGATGCCGACCACGAGCCCGCGCATGGAGTGTCCGCTCGCGGCGTGATCACGGTGCGGCGCCGTGGCGGCCGTGGCGGCCGTGGCGGCGGCGGAATCGATCGGCGAGCCGCTCAGTGTGACCGTCTCGTCGGTGTGAAAGGCGAGATGGCAGTGAAAGAGCCAGTTGCCTGGAGTCGTGGGGAGAAAACTGAACGCGACCGTGTGCAGTGGGGCGATCAGATCGGTATTCGACAGCTGCTGCCGGGCGAATGGTACCGGCGTGTCACGCACTCCGTCGCCCGAGGATTCGATGCGATAGAAGAACCCGTGCAGATGCAACGGATGCCAGAGCACGGTCGCGTTGATGACGCGGATACGCGTCGAGTCGCCCTGCGCGAGCATCATCGTGTTGGTGTGCGGCCAGCCCCTGCCGTTGATCACCGACACGACTTCGAACGGTCGTCCGTCTTCGTATTCGTGGAACCACTCGCTGATGACGAGGATGTGGTCCTTGGTCGACGCTCCCGGCGCATCGACAATCAGCGCGCCGCTGAGCTGACTGTCTTTCCATAAGCGGTCGGCCAGGGTTGTCCCGCCGAATGCCCCCCAATAGTGATACGTGCCGGCCTCGCGCAACGTGAACCGCAGCTCGCGCGATGCACCGATCGCCAGTTGCACGGTATCGTCAGTACTGCTGCTGCTACCAGCGGCGCGCAGTCCGCCGATCACGACGGCGGAATCGGAGCGATTGCGCAGACGTAGCACGACCTCCGTCCCCTGCCGCACACGAATCAGCGGACCCGGCACCGATGGTGCCGTGCCACGCTCGGCGAACGCGAGAATCGGCACCTCCGGATCGTCGTCGCCTTCCGGCTTCCACGCGCTTTCCACCACGTCGAGGTCGAGGTGCAGCGTGTTGGCGACCAGACGGCCCGCCGCTCGCGCATTGTGATGGACGACGGTGCGTGCCACCCCCGGCGCCGGCGTCGGCAGCGGCACACGCGGCATGGTTGCGACCAGCTGTGCCTGCAGCACCACGTGCAGCAGCGCCGAAATAGTGAAGCTCATGCAGTGACCGACAAGGGAATCCAGCTTGAACGTACTTTCAAACGTACTTTCAGACGTTGCGCCGCCATGGGTCGTCCCGCAATGGGACGGCGATCAGTCCGGTGATGCGACCAATTGCGCGATGGCGCGCAGTCCTTCGTCGCCCACGTCGAGACTCAGGTCGTTCACGTACAACTTGATGTGCGCGTCGCACACCGCGTCGGACATTTCCTGGGCGTTGGCGCGCACGTACTCGCGACTCGCCTCGGGGTGGTCGAACGCGTACTGCACCGAGGCGCGGATGGCGCGCTCGACGTCGGCGACCAACGCCACATCGAGATCGTTTCGCGCACAGATGCCGGCCAGCGGCACCGGCAATCCCGTCTCCGTCTCCCACCACGTACCCAGGTCGGCGATCTGGCGCAGCCCGTGCGCCGCGTAGGTGAAGCGACTCTCGTGGATGATCAGCCCCGCGTCGACGTCGCCCTCGCTGACGGCGCGCAGAATCCGGTCGTAGCGCATCTCGATCACGTCGCCCTGCGACGGCGCGGCCAATCGCAGCAGTCGAAACGCCGTGGTCTCGCGCCCGGGAATCGCGAGCCGGCCGCGCACGGCCTGCGCCAGCGTCATGTCGGTGCGCGCTACCACCAAGGGGCCCACGCCGTACCCAAGTGCGGCGCCACTGCGCAACATCCGATATCGGTCGCCCACGGCGGCAAATGCGCCGACGCTGAGTTTGCTCAGATTGCACAGGCCACTGTGCGCACGTCGGTTGAGCTCCTCGATATCAAGGAGCACCGGCGTGATGGGACAGGGGACGTCGACCAGCCCGTGCGTTAGTGCGTGAAACGCGAACGTATCGTTGGGGCAGGGCGAGTAGCCGAAGGTCAGGGACTCGTTCACAGACCGCACTGCAACACCTCGTCGACGAGTAGCGGGGTCGCGGCCACGATGGCGGCAAAGGCCGCGTCAAACTGCCAGCGCGCGCGGTCCTGCTCTTCGATCTGATTCGAAATCGCGCGAACTTCGATAGCCGGCACTCCGGCGATCTGCGCGGCCCGCAACACGCCAAATCCTTCCATCCCTTCGACATCGCACCGCGCCGTGCCGCCCACCCGGCCGCTGGTACCAATCGAGCGGAGCAGGGCCGCTGGCAATGCACGACGCGCGGCCTCCAGCAACGCCACAGGCGGTTCGAGCAATCGGGGTGCCCAGACTTCGGGGACCTCCAAATCGCAGTACTGCGACGACTCGCCGATGATGAGCGCGGGTGGCTCGATCGCCGCGGCGCGTCTCGCGCCCGCGATGCCGACATGCACAATCGCCGCCGGCCGCAACGATGCGATCGCCGCCGCGGTGGCCACGGCCGAGTCCACGGGACCCACGCCGCACTCCAGCACGCGCCATCCGCGCGGCTCGGCGAGTTCGCGTGCCGTAGCCGCAATTACCAGGATCCGATCGACGGTGAGGGTCACGACCGGAAGCTAGTGCGCGCTCCGAGGGCCACCAACGCGGTGTGCAGCGCGGTCAGGCGCGTGGAGCGCCGGGCTGCTGTGCGGCGCGCCAAGCAGCCACGTCCGCCGGAGCGTCCAGATCGAAGGCGCCGCCGGTCAGTGGCACGACCACGGTCTCGGGCGCGATGAGCAGGGGCTTGGCGCCGTGGTCCGCCTCCAGAGCAGCAAGCCATTCCCAGTCTACACGAGGTAAGACGGCAGGAATACCACGCACTAACTCGGCATCATCAAGCCCGTTTAGCGACATATAGCCTGAAGCAGCACGAACAGATCCCCGGTCCGAGGCTTGTAGCAGCTTCACGAGATGCGACACCGTGACCGTGGGCATGTCGCACGCCGCGATCAGCACCGCCGCTGCGTCGGCCCAGGCTGGGTCGGCTGCGAGTGCCGCGACGCCGCAGCCGATCGACCGACCCATGCCGTCGGCAAAGTCGGCGTTGTACACAACGACGACCGCCGACCCGTCGCCAGCGGACTCCTCGCTCGCACTCAAGCCCTCGCGCAGCACGTCCTCGATCTCGCGCGCCCGCGCACCAGTCACTACCACCACGGGCCGGCATCCCGCGTCGAGCAACTGCCGGGCGGCCCGCACCACCAGCGGCACACCGTCGGCATCCGGCAGCAACTGTTTCGCTACGCCGAGACGCCGCGACGCACCGGCGGCCAATAGCAGTCCAGCAATCCGCTCACGCTCGTTCACGACGTCGCTCACGCGCTACTCCGGCTGCGCGTCCGGACGCACTTCCGGGTGCGTTTGATGGATGGGCGGCTGCATCGGCGTGGGGGTTCGCGAGTGGATCGGGCTTTCACGCTCACGCAGGAATCCACCGGGCCGCGCATGCATCACGGCCTCAATCTCGGCAATCGACGCGAGCGCGATCGACTCGGGGGACTCCCCCCCAATATCCAGTCCGATGGGGGCGTGCACACGCCGCGAGGCGGCTCGCGCGCGCTGCACAAGCGGCGCCACCGCTTCCAGCAATCGCGCCGCACGACGACGTGAGCCGAGCACGCCGATGTAGCCGAGCGGGCGCGGCAACATCGCCGTGAGCCAGGCCAGATCCACATCGTAGATGTGCGACAGCAACGCCACCGCCGTGCGATCGTCGTCGGTCACCTCCGCCGCCGCCTCCTCCACCGTTGCACAGATCGTCCGCACGCCCTCGGGTAGCGACAACGCCTCCAGCAACGCGCGGCGATGATCGATGACGGTCACCTGCCAGCCCAGCGTCGTCGCGATGCGCGCAAATGCCTCCGCGCCCCGGCCCGCGCCCACGAGAAAGAGCGACACCACCGGTAACAGCGGTTCCACGAAGTAGCGCTGCTGTCCGAGCTCCACCTCTTCGGTCGCGCAACTCGCTGTCTTCTGCGCGACCTCGGCGATACGTAACGCACGCGTCATGTCCCACGCGCCGTGCGATTCACTGATGGATTGTCGGTGTGTGCCCAGTGACCGCCAAATGCCGCCGTGATGCGCACGACCGTTCAGCAGCGCCACGGTGCCCGTGGCCGGCGTGCCCAAGCCGTCCGCGCCGCTGCCGTCGTTGCTCGTGGCGTCGTTGCTCGCGCCGTGGCTTCGCGCGGCGACCGTGAGCAGCGCGCCACCTGCACGCGACGAGCGTATGGCGGCGGCGTCATGCAGCCATGCACCGTCACCGATGGGCTCAAGCACGATGTGCGCCACGCCGTCGCAGGCGCTGCCGAACCCCCAGATGGTTTCCAGATCGTCGCGCAGATCGTAGCGCAACACGATCGCCTGCGCACTGTTGCACACCTGCGCGGCGCGCGCGGCGACATCGCCTTCGAGACAGCCGCCACTGATGGCGCCTGCCAGCACTCGGCCATCGGCATCCACCAGCAGGCGCGCCCCGGGTTGCCGGTACGACGAACCCTCCACCTCGACCAGCGTGGCCAGTGCGAGCGGGACACCGGGACGTTCCAGTCGCGCCGTCTGCGCGGCGCGAGCGAGTTCAGCGAATCCGGACATACGCAGTCCCGGTCAGACGAGTGACGCCGGTGTGATCGGCAACGCACGCACACGCTTTCCCGTGGCCGCGAAAATGGCATTCGCGATGGCGGGCGCGACCGCCGGCACCGGTGGCTCACCGGCACCGCTTGGTGCGTAGTTGCCCGGCATGAAGTGCGTGTCCATGACGGGCATGTCGCTCATGCTTGCCACACGATACTCGGCAAACGAGGTACGCGACGCCCGTCCCTTGGCAAACCGCATGTCGCCGTACAACGCGGCCGACAGTGCCCACACGATTCCACTCTCCACCTGCCCGGTGAGGCCAAGCGGATTGATGACGCGTCCGACGTCGAGTGCGGTGGTGATCTTCTTCACGCGCAATTCTCCGCCCGGCGAAACGAACACTTCGGCGACTTGCGCGACGTAGCTCCGATCGTCGTACGACATGCACGCGATACCGCGCCCGTGTCCCTTTTCAAGAGGCACGTGCCATCCGGACTTCTCCGCGGCGAGCAGCAGCACCGCACGCAACCGGTCGACATCGACACGTGACTCGGGGCGTTCACCGGCCGCCGGTGGTGAAGCGAAGTCGGCCTGACTCAGTTCGCTCAACAGCTGCAAGCGGTATTCAAGCGGATCGAGCTTGGATGCCGCAGCGAGTTCATCGAGAAACGACTCACGCGCGAACACATTCGGTACGAATTGAATCGCACGCCACCATCCCATTTTCATGGGGGCGGGGACGTGCGTGTAGTCCACGCGCAGGTTCGGAATGGCGTACGGCACATCGCGCGCGCCCAGCAACTCCGCCTGCATGTACACGTCACCAAACGAGGCGGTGACGGCGGTGGACGCCACGCGGTGCCGCCACGCCACCGGCATCCCCTTCGCATTCACCGCCGCCGACAGCTGCGCGGCGAACATGGGCTGGTACATGTCGTGTGCAAAGTCGTCGGGTCTCGACCAGACCAACTGCACCGGTGCGCCCACCTGTTTCGACAACAGCACCGCATCGGTCGCGTACTCCGCCACAATGCGCCGACCAAAGCCGCCGCCGAGCAACGGGACGTGGACGGTGACCTGTTCGGGCTTGAGGGACAGGAGCTTCGCGACGTTCTGCTGCACGTCACCCGGTTCCTGGGTGCCCACCCACACTTCACAGCTGTTCGCCGTCACATGCGCCGTGCAATTCTGCGGCTCCATGGTGGCGTGCGCCTGAAACGGTGATTCGTAGGTCGCGGTGAACCGTCGCGCGCTCTTGGCCAACGCGGCATCAACATCGCCCACGTTACGCGCCTTGATCGCGCCGGCCGTCTGCACGCGCGTGCGTAACGTCGTGCGAAAGCGCGTGCTGTCAAAGGTCGCGTTCGCTCCATCGTTCCATACCACGGCGAGTGCGTTCCGCCCTTTGAGCGCCGCCCACGTATTGCTGGCCACCACCGCAATGCCCGTCGGCAACTCCACCACGTCGCGTACACCGCTGACCGCCTTGGCCGCCGCACGATTGAATGACGTGGGCTTGCCACCCGGCACCGGCGACATGGCAACGGTGGCGAAGAGCATGCCCGGAACGCGTACATCGAGTCCGTAGGTGGCCGTGCCGCGCACGATGGCGGGTGCATCAATGCGTCCCATCGGCTTGCCAACTATGGGATGTTCGTACCGTTCCTCGAACACCGGCTGCTGCGGCACCGGCAACGCGGACGCGGCGGCGACGAGTGCTCCGAATGCGACACGCCGGTTGGTTGCGGTGTGTATGACCGCGCCGCTGAGCGCGCGCAATTCGTTCGCGGGCACGGCAAGTTGCGCGGCGGCGGCGGCAACGAGCATCTCGCGTGCCGCCGCTCCAGCGCGTCGCAGCGGCTGGTACATATCGCTGATGCTCGTGCTGCCGCCGGTACCGAGTTTCGGGAACTGCGCCGATGGTGATGCCTGCACGAGGGTGATGGACTTCCAGTCGGCGCCCAGCTCGTCGGCGAGGATCATCGGTAGCGCAGTACGCACGCCTTGCCCCATTTCCGATCGCGCCACGGTGATGGTGACCGTGCCATCGGCGTCGATGCGCAGGTATTCGTTTGGCGCGAAGCCGTCGACGCCGGACGGCTCATCGATCGCGATGCCGTTGTCGTCCAGACGGCGCAACGGCTGCGCCAGTGCGCTCGGAATGCCAATGATCAGCGCGCCCACGGCGACACCGCCGACTTTCAGGAAGTCGCGGCGACTGGGGTGTGCACCGCGCCCTGTGCGGGGGGTGGGGATCGTCATGCGTCCGTCTCCTTGCGACCGGCGGCGCCACCCGGCACCGGCGTGGGCGACGCAGCCAACACTGCGGCGCGTCTGATCGCGCGCTTGATGCGCGGATACGTGCCGCAGCGACAGATGTTCGTGATCGCCGCGTCGATCTGCGCATCGGTGGGCGCCGGCGTGGTGCGGAGCAGTGCGGCGCTGGTCATGAGCACGCCCGCCTGGCAGTAGCCGCACTGTGCGACATCCTCTTCGAGCCACGCACTGCGACAGGCCTCGAGCAGCGCGTCGCCCGTGCGTTCTATGGTGGAGATTTGCGCCGTGGTCATACTCGCCACCGGCAGCTGGCAGGAGCGGACGGCCGTGCCGTCGATCTGCACCGTACACGCCCCGCACTGCCCCGCGCCGCAGCCGAACTTCGTGCCGGTCAGGCCGAGCTGATCGCGCAGGACCCAGAGGAGCGGCGTGTCGGCGTCGGCAGTGACCGTTTGGGTCGCGCCGTTGATGGAGAGGGTATAGTCGGGCATGGCGGGGGGGCGGGATCTGGATGGCTGCCAACTAAAGGTATAGGAGATTTGCGCTTGGCGGGTGGATTGGAGGCGGGGGGCTGACTGGCGGCCGGCTGTCCACGAGGCCGGTTGCCAGCATCGCGAGCTGGGGGTTTCGGGTGTCGGGTTTTCGGGACTCGGTGGTCTGTAGCGCACCAACTGCGTCCGAGGCCCGAGCCACCGTCCGGCAGCACCCGCAACCCGAAACCGAGCCACGCGATCCCGCCCCCGCTCCACAGACCACCCGCAACACTGACAACCACCGACAACTGAAAACCGTCCCCCCCTAAAAACTCACCCCAATCTTCCCCGCCCCCGCGTTCGACTCCATGTGTGCGTGCGCCTCGGCGATCCGATCCAGCGGGAACGTTCGGTCGATCGGCACGGTCACGGCACCCGTCGCCAACCACGGCAGCACCTCGCGCGCGAACGCCTGGGTCACCGCAATCCGCTCCTCCAGCGGGCGACTGCGCAGCACCGTACCGCGTATCGTGAGCCGGCGTGCCAGCATGTAGCGGAGGTCCAGCGTCGATTCGAGTCCGGCAAGGGTTCCGATCAATATAAGTCGCCCCTTTGGCGCCAGTGCAGCGACACTTTCGCGTATGTAATCGCCGCCAACCAGATCCAGCACTACATCGATCCCGCGGCCGCCCGTCCAGCTTTTTGCGGCCGTGGCGAGCCAACCCGGCGCACTGGGCATCGTGCCGTCGTGCATGCCAATGGCGCGGGCGGCGTCCAGCTTGGCGGCGCCCCGGGCTGTTCCGTACACGGTCGCGCCAAGCTGGCGGGCAATCTGGACCGCCGTCAGCCCGACGCCGCTGCCGACCGCGTGGATGAGGACCGTGTCGCCCGGCCGGATGCCCGCCTGGGCCACCAGGGCATCGTGCGCGGTAATGCACGCTTCCACGCAGGCGCCGGCGTGCGTCCAGTCCAGCGTTGCCGGGACTTCCGCCACGGCCCGCTCGTGGGTCACCAGATACTCTGCATGTGCGCCGCCGCCCACCAGTCCGCACACCCGCGCTCCGACCGGCCAGCGCGTCGCGCCCGGCCCGCCCGCGACCACCTCGCCGGCGAATTCGAGCCCCGGAATGTCGGACGGGACACCCGGCGGCGCCGGATAGCGTCCAGCCCGCTGCAGCACATCGGCGCGGTTGAGTGCCGAGCCGCGCACCTGCACCAGAATCTCGCCGGCGCCCGGTACGGGCAGTGGGCGGCGCTGCACCTCGAGAACCTCAGGGCCGCCCGGCGTGGTGATGACCGCGGCGCGCATGTCGGCAGGAAGCGAAAGAGTCATCAACGGAGTCTCACCTGCGGGTTCGTGACGTCAAGCGGACCGACAGGGTAAGGCCTCGCGCAATGGCCACCACCCGGCCAATTGCCGGACCGGTCTGTGTGCAAGTGCCCACTTGCGTGCAAGCAAGTACTTGCATAAATTTTGCTGCATGATTGACGACCATCGGCAACGGATTCTGCAGGCGGCTACCCTCGTGTACGCCCAACACGGGTGGAAAGGTGCCACGACACGCCGCATCGCCGAGGAGGCGGGCGTCAACGAAGTCACGATCTTTCGCCACTTCGGCTCCAAGGACGCGCTGCTCGATGCCGCGATCGTCGCCTCGGTCAGCGAGCAGGACGCCATTTTGCCCGCGGAGCCGGTGGCGCCGGAGACGGAATTGTTTGAGTGGGCGTTGGCCAAGCACGACGACCTGTCGCGCAAGCGCGTGATGGTCCGCCAACTCCTGAGCGATGCCATCGACCGGCCCGAAGTGGTGGCGTGCGCCGGACATGGACCGAACAGCGCGGCGGTCCAACTCCGTGAGTACGTGGTGCAATTGCATCGCAACGGCTGGATTGCCAAGTCGAACGGTATTCAGCCGGGTGAAGTGGGTGCAGCCGTCACCATGCTCATGGGCGCTGTGTTTTCCGACGCAATGAACCGCGATCTCATGCCCGGCATGTTCCCGCAACCGCGCGACGAAACGTTGCGCGCCTACGTGCGGATTTTTTTGCGCGGACTTGGCGCACTCCCGCAACCCACCACGCTCAAAGCACGTACGGACCGACGGTCCAATTCTTCTCCTTCAACGATCTCCAAATGATGTCCCCCAATCGCACGAGTGCCGCGTCAGCGCGCACCCGTTCCGGGCGCATGCGCACAATGCCCTTGATGTTGGTGCTCGCGGCGCCGCTGCTCTGCTTGCCGCTGTCGGACGCCAGCGCGCAGCAAGACGCGTCGCAGCGCGCATCCTCCGGCACACCGGTCGCGTTGACGCTGCTCGAGGCGCTGCGCATGGCCGCCGGCGAGAGTGAAACGATCGGACTCGCACAAGCCGGCGTACAGCGCGCCAACGGGCAACAGTATCAAGCCCGTTCCGTACTCCTGCCCCAGCTTGGTACCACGCTCAATTGGCAAAAGGCGCTGGAGAATCAGTTTGCCGCCATCACACGACGCTCGGGCTCCGGCGACAACAACGGCGGCGGTGCCGACACGAGCACGGCGACCAATCCGCTCACGCAGATTTTCGCGTCGCCGTACACGATCACGTTCGGACTCACAGCGTCGCAGCCCCTCTTCACGGGCGGACGCGCCACGGCCAACATCCGGGCGGCGCGGCTGGGGCGCGAGTCAGCGGAAATCGGCGTGGCCAGCGCCCGCGCGCAGGTGCAGCTCACCGTGACTGAGGCCTACTACGACGCGCTGCTCGCCGATCGACTGGTACAGATCGCGGAGTCGTCGCTGGTGCAGTCGGAGCGTACGCTGCGGCAGATCCAGCTCACGCGCAGCGTCGGCTCGGCGTCGGAGTTCGAACTCATCCGCGCTCGCGTCACGCGTGACAATCAGCGCCCCAACTGGCTGCAGCAGCGCACGAATCGCGATCTCGCGTATGTGCGGCTGCGTCAGTTGCTCAACATGCCGCTCGACCGGCAACTCACGCTCTCGGACAGCATCGCCGAGTCCGCCGCGCCGGCAGGGCCTGCGACACAGAGCGCGCCCATCACTACTGTCAACGTGGACGCCGCCGAAGTGCTGGCTATCGATCCGCGCGTGCGCGAAGAAGTGGCCCGCGTGCTTGCCAGCGCCGACACCGGCGCGCTCGGCCGTGCGCCGGTGCGACAGGCGATTAAGGGTGTGGAAGTGGCGAAGCAGCAATTGCGGGCGAGTCGCGCGTCGCGACTTCCGTCGATCAGTGCCAATACGAACTACCAACGTTTTGCGTACCCGAGCAACGGCGTACCCAACTCGCTTGCGAACTTCTTTCCCAACTGGACGGTTGGTATCGGGGTGTCGTTTCCGTTCTTTACCGGCGGACGCGTGAAGGGCGAGTTGATGGCCGCCGAAGCGTCGGTCAAGGAAGCAGAACTGCGCTTGCAGCAGACGGAAGAAGGGGCATCGCTTGATGCGCGGCAGTCGGTCGCGCAGCTGGAGCAGGCGGAAGCGTCGTGGCAGGCGAGCATCGGCACGGCGGAGCAGGCCGCGCGCGCGTACGACATTGCCGAAGTGCGCTTCCGCGAAGGCATTTCCACGCAACTCGAGCTCTCCGAGACGCGCGTGCAGTTGCAGCAGGCGCAGGCCAATCGCGCCAGGGCAGCCCGCGATCTTCAGGTCGCGCGTGTGCGTTTGCAATTGCTGCGTGACCTGCCGCTCGCCGGCGCCACGCAGGGTGCGCAACAGGGCGCACAGCCGACGACGCAAACGGGTACGCAGGGCAGCACATCAAGCGGGTCTCCAAGCGGCGCACCAAGCGGCGCGCAATCCACCGGTTCCTCTTCGCCTACAGGCAACACCCCATGACGATGACATTGCGCCACACGGCGGCGCCCACAATGACGCTGCTCGCGCTCGCATTGACGGTGAGCGCCTGCGGCACCAAGACCGATGAAGCCGCCGCCAGCGCGGCGCCCGCCGCGCAAACGATCGGGCCGGACAACGTCGCAGTCGCCCGTAACGACACGCTGCGCAGCGGGCCGGCGATTTCTGGCACGCTGGTGGCCGATCGTGAAGCACGCATCCGTGCGGAAGTGGGCGGCGCCATGCTGCAGACGTATGTCGAACAGGGCGAACGCGTCGCGGCCGGTACCGCACTTGGCCGCATCGACGACGCCTCGTTGCGCGACGCCGAGCTTTCGGCCAAGTCGATGGTGACCCAGGCCACCGTGGCTGCCGAACAGGCGGCGCGCGAGCTTGAGCGTTCCAAGACGCTCGTGGCGGCCGGCGCGATCGCCGAACGCGACGTGGAGTCGGCGCAACGCGCCAACCTCACCGCGCAGGCGCAGTTAGCCGATGCGAAGGCGCGCCTGTCGACCGCCGAGAAGAACCTGCGGAATACAACCGTTCGCGCACCGTTTGCTGGCGTGGTCGCTGAACGCGCCGTGAGTGCGGGCGACATCGTGTCGCCGGGTACGGCGCTGTTCACCGTCATCGATCCGCGCAGTCTGCGGCTGGAAGCGTCGGTGCCCACGTCGTCGCTCGGGGACGTGCGATTGGGCGCTCCGATTCTCTTCACGGTGAACGGCTTTGCGTCACGCGTGCTGGAAGGGAAAATCACCCGGATCAGCCCCGCCGTGGATCCGGTGACGAAGCAGGTGCGTTTGCTGGCCAGTGTGCCAAACGAACAGGGGCAGCTCGTGTCCGGGCTGTTCGTCGAAGGCCGCATCGCGTCGGAGAAGCGGGTCGGGGTGATGGTCCCCGAGCAGGCGATCGATCAGACGGCGGTGCGTCCCTATGTCGTTCGTCTCAAGGCTGGCAAGGTAGAGAAGGTTGACGTGGAATTGGGTGTGCGAGACGAAGCCGCGTCGATGTTCGAAGTGAAGTCGGGCATCGCCAGCGGTGACACCGTGTTGCTCGGTGCGGCGCGCGGCATCTCTGTTGGTGCGTCGGTGGTCGTTTCGTCGCCGGTGGATGCTGCGGCGTCTGCTGCGACTCCGGCCGCAGCGACCCCGGCAGCAGCGCCCAAAAAGAATTGATCGCGAAGACGTCCTGATCTCTCAATAGAGGCACCACGAATGTTCATCTCAGACTTCGCGATCAAGAAGCCGCTGGTCACCGTCGTCGCCATGCTGACGCTGGCGGGCTTCGGCTTGGTCTCGCTGTTCCAGTTGCAGACGGACGAGTTTCCCGAAGTTCAGCCGCCGATTGTGCTCACCACGATCATCTATCCGGGCGCGTCGCCGGAGCAGGTGGAGCGGGAGATTCTCGAGCCTGTCGAAGAAGCGATCCAATCGATTTCCGGTGTGAAGTCGATCAACGGCGAGGCACGCGACGGTTTCGCGCAAATCGTGACGCAGTTCGTCTTCACGAAGGATCTGCAGGAAGCGACGCAGGAGATCCGTGACGCGATCGGCACCAAGCGCCAGGATCTGCCGCAGGAAATGGAGGAGCCGATCCTCAAGAAGTTCAGCCCCACCGACGCGCCGATCGTGACGTTGTCGTTGTTCTCGACCTCGCTCACGCCGGCAGAGCTCACGCGTTTGGCCGATCCAGGCATTACGCGCGAGTTGCGCTCTATCGCCGGCGTGGCCGACGTGAGCGTCACCGGCTCGGTGAAGCGCGAACTGACGGTCAACCTCGACCCGCAGCGGTTGCAGGCGGCGGGGGTGAGCGTGCCGCAGGTCGTGGCGGCGCTGCAGCAAGGAAATCTGGCCGTGCCGGTGGGTCGCGTGAACAGCGCGCTCGACGAGCGGACCATTCGCTTGCAGGGGCGTCTGGAAGGACCGAACGACTTCATGCAACTCGTGGTCGCGGAAAAGGGCGGGCGCGTGGTGCGGCTGGGTGATGTCGCCACGGCCGAAGACGGCATTGAGGAGCAGCGCACGCTGGCACTCTTCAACGGCAAGGACGCCGTCGGCATCGAGATCAAGAAGACAAAGGGCTACTCCACCACGGCTGTGGCCGAAGCAGTCTTTCAGAAGGTGGAGGCGCTGCGTCCCACGCTGCCGGAAGGCGCGCAATTGGACGTGGTGAAGAACAAGGGTGAGCGCGTTGAGAATTCAGTGGACAACGTGCAAAGCGCGTTGATCGAAGGCGCGTTGCTGACAGTGCTGGTGGTCTTCCTGTTCCTCAACTCGTGGCGCTCGACGGTCATCACCGGCTTGGCGCTGCCCGTATCCGTGTTGGCCAGCTTCATCGCGGTGTGGTCGTTCGGCTTCACGCTCAACACCATGTCGCTGCTGGGGCTTTCACTCGCGATCGGTATTCTCATCGACGACGCGATCGTGGTGCGCGAAAACATCGTGCGACACGTGGAGATGGGGAAAGATCACTACACCGCCGCACGCGAGGGGACCGACGAAATCGGACTGGCCGTGGCGGCCACGACGTTCTCGATCATCGCCGTGTTCGTGCCGATCGCGTTCCTGCAGGGTGAGTCTGGACAGTGGTTCAAGCCGTTCGCACTGACGATCGCCTGCTCGGTGCTGGTGTCGCTATTCGTGTCGTTCTCGCTCGATCCAATGCTGTCGGCCTACTGGCCAGATCCGCATCTCGAAGAGCATGAGAAGTCGTGGATCACCAAGCAGCTCGACAAGTTCAATCACTGGTTCAACGGGCTGGCCAACGGTTACCGCAAAGTGATCGGCTGGGCACTCGATCATCGCAAGTCGATGGTCGCGCTGGCCGTGGTCAGCTTGGTCGGTGCGTTGGCGCTGCCGGCAACGGGCCTGGTGGGTGGTGGCTTCTTCCCGCTGGAAGACAACGCGGAAGTACTCATGACGGTGGAAACGCCGCCGGGTGCCAACGTGGATTACCTGCGGCAGAAAGTCACGGAAACGATCAACATCGCCGGTAAGTATCCCGAAACGAAGTACACGTTCGTCACCGCCGGTGGTGCGAGTGGCGCCGTCGATTTGGCCAGCATCTACGTGAAGCTCTCCACCAAGGCGGAGCGCCGGTCGAAGGGGCAGCGTGGCGCCGAGGAGTTGGCTGCGCAGATGCGCAAGGATGTGGAGGGGATTGGCGGCGCGACGGTCGCGGTCTTCACCAACGATTTTGCGGGTCAGGAAAAGCAGATCTCGATCGAACTGCGCGGCAACGACAAGGCGGCGCTGCAGGTCGTGGCGGATCAGTATCTCGAGGCGATGCGGTCCACGCCGGGCGCAGTCGATATCGGCTTGAGCACGAAGGGACAAAAGCCGGAACTGACCGTCAAGCTCGACCGCGGCCTCGCCGGCGCACTCGGACTCAGCGTGGGGCAAGTGGCGCAAGCCATCCGTCCGGCGTTCGCCGGTTTGGATGCCGGCGACTGGGTCGACCCCACCAACCAGACCCGAAAGGTCATGGTGCGCTTGTCCCCAGAGTCGCGCGAGAAGGGCTCCGATCTCGCGCTGCTGCCAATCGGCATCGGCGCGGGTCCCAACGCACAGTTGGTACCACTGCAACAGGTCGCGAGCATCAAGAGCGAACTCGGCCCCGCCGTCGTGAACCATCTCGATCGCTACAACGTGATCAAGGTGCAGGGAAACATCGCCGGCCGTTCGCTCACCGAAGTGATGAACGAGCTGAACGAGAAGACCGCCAAGATTCCGTTACCACCGGGCGTGCAGCTGTCCACGGGCGGTCAGGCGGAGCAGCAGGCGGAAGTGTTCTCGAGTGTGTTCATCGCCCTGGGCGTGGCGGTCGCGTTGATGTATCTCATTCTCGTGATCCAGTTCGGGTCGTTCCTCGATCCGATCGCCATTCTCATCTCGCTGCCGTTGTCGCTGATCGGCGTGATGGGCGCGCTGGCGATTACGGGGAACACGATCAACATCATGAGTCTGATCGGTGTGATCCTGTTGTGCGGTATCGTGGCCAAGAACGCGATTCTGCTCATCGACTTCGCCAAGTGGGCGCGTGAGAAGAACGGCATGCCATTGCGCGAGGCGCTCATCGAGGCTGGCGCAATCCGCTTGCGTCCGATTCTCATGACGACGTTTGCGCTGATCGCCGGCATGATTCCGGTGGCGTTGGGCAACGGTGAAGGCGCGCAGTTCCGTGCCCCACTCGGCGTGGCGGTGATTGGAGGTGTGATCACGTCCACGGTGCTGACCTTGCTGGTCATCCCCACGTTCTATGAGATTTTCGACAATATGCGGACCGGGTTTGCGCGACGTGTGGGGCTCACGCCGCCGCACACCGGACAGTTCCGCACCTTCGAGAGTCCGGTGCCGGGCGTCGGCGACTGACCGTTGAGTAGATTGTACGCAGGCCGTCCTGCCTGATTCCGGATGGGGGCCCACGGCGACACGCCATGGGCCCCCGTTTCGCTTCCCCTCGCCTCGCACGATGCTGTCACCTCTCCGACTTCTGCCACTGCTGATCGCCGCGTCCCGGGCGACCGGTGCGCGGGCGTTTCAGGGGGCGGGGTTTGTCGAATCGCTGGTCAACAGCCCATGGGCATACTGGGCGCTCGGCCTTTCCACCTGGGTGACCGAAGAGCTCTCGCCGATCCTGGGCGGAATCGCGGCCAACGAAGGGGAGCTCGATGTCACCAAGGTGATCGTGGCGATCAGCATCGGCGGCTGGCTGTTCACCATGACGTTGTACACGCTGGGCCGGCTCAAGTGGGACTGGATTCGCAGACGGTGGCCGCGCACGCGCGCTACGGGCACGGTCGCGCTACGGGTGGTGGCCAGAAACCCCATCTCGGCCTCATTGTTCGTGCGCTTTGCGTTCGGGCTGCGGCTGGTCCTGCCCATGGCCTGCGGCGCCGCGCGTGTCCCGCTGGCGATTTACATGCCGGCCACGGCGATCGGCTCAATCGTGTGGACAGTGCTGTTTACGGCGATTGGCTACGCCGCGGGCGAAGCCGCAGTGCGCATGATGGGCCACTTCGGTCGCGTTGGGCAGGTGATCGGGGCGATTCTCGTGACGCTGCTGGTGTTGGGCTTTCTGCGCTGGAACAAGCGGCGCACGGAGCGCAAACAGAAAAAACGGCACGACGCGGCGAAGCGGGCCATGACCGAAGCGACCGAGAGTACGCGAGCACAAGCGGAGCTCTGAGTGCGGCGTACTATCCAGCGCTCGCCGCGTTGCGCAGCTCCGTCCACGCTGTGTCGATATGCTCGCGCGCAGTGCGCACGTTGCCGATGGCTAACCGCAGCGTGTATTTCCCGTTGAGCTTTGAGTGTGACAGGTACACCGCTCCACGTGCGTTCACGCGCTCCATGATCGCGGCATTCAGTTCGGCGATGCGCGCTTCGTCGGTCCCCGGTGGCGCATAGCGAAAGCACACGAGCGAGAGCGGTACCGGTGCCATCAGCTCCCACCCGCCTTCGAAATGCACCATCCCGGCAAACTCGCGCGCCAATTCGCAGTGTACGCGAATGCGTTCGGCCAGTCCGTCTGCACCATAGGCGCGTAATACCATCCACAGCTTGAGTGAACGGAAGCGTCGGCCAAGCTGGATGCCGTAGTCCATCAGATTTACGACCTCGTCCTGCCCGCGCGTCACGAGATACTCCGGCAACAGCGCGAACGCCTGCTTGAGCGCCTGCGGTCGCTTGGTGTAGAGCACCGAGCAATCCATGGGCGTGAACAGCCACTTGTGCGGATTCACCACCAACGAATCTGCCCCATCCACGCCGTCCATGAGATAGCGCAGCTCGGGTACGATCGCGGCCACGCCACCGTACGCCGCATCGACATGCACCCAACAGTCGAAGGCGCGCGCGATGGCGACGATCACGGGCACGTCATCGATGCTCGTGGTGCTCGTCGTTCCGACTGTTGCCACGATTGCGATGGGCCGATAGCCCGCCGCGACGTCTGCCTCGATCGCTTCGCGCAACGCATCGGTGCGCATGCGGAAGGCGTCGTCGGTTGGGATCTTGACCAGATTGTCGTGGCCAAGTCCGAGCGCGATCACCGCTTTGTCCACCGACGAATGCGCCTGCTCCGAGCAGTACACGCGCAGGCGCGGCACGTCAGTACGTGCGGCCATGCCTCGTGCACGAATATCAAAGCCGGCCACCTCGCGTGCCGCCGCGATCGCGTAGAACGTGCTTACAGAGGCGGTGTCGGTGATTTCGCCGAACCAACCGTCGCCCAACCCCATGAGTTGCCGCAGCCAGTCGAGCGTGACTTGCTCAAGCTCCGTCACGGCGGGACTCGTGACCCAGAGCATACCGTTCGCGTTCAGGCCGGCCGCGAGCAACTCGCCCAAAATTCCGGGATACGAACCGGAATTGGCGAAGTACGCGAAGAAGCCCGGGTGATTCCAGTGCGTAATACCGGGGAGCAACGTGTCCTGCACATCGCGCAGCATATCGGCCAGCGGCTCGCCCGTGACGGGTGCAGCGACGGGCAGCGCGGCGCGTATGTCGCCCGGCGCGACGCGACTTTTCACGGGCTGTCGCTCGGGGTGTTCGAGATAGTCCGCAATCCAGTCGACGGCCGCGTGCGCTGCGGCACGGAATTCGTCGGCGGAGAGATCGCCGGTGTGTGGTGCGTCAGGCATGCAGAGCGTTTGGCATAGGATGCGTCGATGGCAACGCAGAGTGGGAGGCGCCGCGCGACGTGATCACGGCGGTGCGAGTCGCAGGTTCCAGTGCGTGCGCAGGTATTCGTCGAGCACGACGGCGGTGATGTCGGCGAAGCGCGCGCGATTGGCGGCGTTATCGCGCACGCCGGTGAAGTTCGCCTCGATCTGGACACCGCAAATGTTGCCGTTGGTGGTGCCGCCGAGTGCAGTGGCATCGGCACCGCAACTGTGGCGTCGGGTGTTGTCGCCGCCGTTGAAATAGTCCGTGCCGTTGATGCGCGGGTCGCTGGTGCTCGGCACGGACGGGAAGCCGTTGTTGGCGTACAGCGTGCCGAGGCTTGCCGGTCCGCGCAGCAGGGCGGCGAAGCCGAGCGGCGCGAATTGCGAAAGGGTCCGCACGCTCGACGTATTCTCGAACGCTGTGGCGGCGTCGAGCGCGGCGTCGTTTCGGTCGATCTCCGACGCGGTCAGCAGATAGCCGAGTTCGAGCCGCTGAAGCGTGTGGCCGTGTCCATGGATGTCCATATACCACCCCTTGCCGCCGGCCTCGAGGACCGCACGCTTGGCGATCTCGATGAACTCGTGCCACTCAACCAGCGCGCTTGCGGCCTCGGCGTTGCCGCACGCGGCCTCGGTGGGTAAGCGGTTCGGGTCGAGTTTACGCCGCGACAGGTTGCTGATGACGATGTGCGGATACGTGCCGAATTTCGCGAAGAACCGCTGCTGCATGACGCGCACGAGATCGGCCGTGTTGGCGTCGGTGACCGTGGTGGCGCTGCCACCGCAGGCAGGTGCCGTGCGATCGGGAATCGAAGCGGGCGTGAGCGCGCCGCCGTGCGGTGCCGTGAGAATGACCGGCGCGTTGCCCGCCACGTACTCGATATAGCTGTTGCGCCCGAAGTACGTCTGTCCGGCGGTGTAGCTGACCGGCGGTGGCACGACCGGCGGCGGCACCACCGGCGGAGTGGGGGGTGGTGTGGTCGGGGTGCCCGCCGTTCCTGCGCTACATGCCGCGAAGAGAACGAGTATGGGCAGGAGCCATGGCACGGAGCGGCGGACCCTGCCGGGAGCTGCGGTGCCGCCGGACGCCGTGCGCACGCTCAGGAGGCAGCCGGCGCGTCGGGTTCTCGCGGCATTGCGCGGCCGACGATGATGCTGATGTTGTCCGTACCGCCACCATCGAGTGCATCCTGGAGTAACTGCTCGCACACTTCGCGCGCTGACGTCATGTGTGAGAGACGTTCCGCGATGCGTTCGTCGCTCACGTGCTTGGTCAGGCCGTCGCTGCACAGCAGATGCACGAGCCCCCAGTCGGCACGCAGTCGTGTGACCACGGGGGTGGTGGTTTCGCCACCGATGGCGCTGGAGAGCACGTTGGAAAATTGCGAGCGCGCCGCGATGGCGCGTGTGAAGACGCCTTGGTCAACGAGGTCCTGTGCCAGCGTCTGGTCCCGCGTGAGCTGGGTCAGCTCGTCGTCGCGATACAGGTAGTAGCGGGAGTCGCCCACTTGCAGCAGGTAGTACCAGGGCCAGAGCCCGATAAAGAGCGTGAGCGTCGTCGCCATGGCGCGCCCGTCACCTTCTCGTGCGGCACGTTCCACGACCGCCTCATGGCAGCGCATCGCCGCCGCCTGCAGCTGTTCGATGAACGCAGCGTCGGCGCCGTCGCTGCGGTCGTAGACGCGCAGACTGCTCGATACGTAGTTCATCGCGATTTCAAGCGTCGTTTCGCTTGCCTTCTCGCCGCCGGCCAATCCGCCCACGCCGTCGGCGATCATTGCCAGAATGGCCAGACGTTCATCGGCCTCGCGCAGCTTCGCGTGATCTGTCAGGCTGGTCTGCAACACTTCCACTCGCCGATGTACGGTCGAGACGAGAAAATGATCCTCGTTGTGTGGTCGGACGCGACCAGCATGGGTCAGCCCGTACACATCGATTTCGTCATCGCGTGGACGACGCATCGGGTCGGGCGTGGCGGTGTCGGAGGCTGAAGCGGTCACGGTCGTCGGGCGGGAGCGCAAACGCAAAGTACAGCGGGCGGACCAGCGGAACATACGCCCAGCGCGGCCGTCGTCGAGCGTTGGACGCGCGCGCAGAACGCAACCGTTGCGCAGGCGGTTCTCATTCGTGGCTGCACGTGCCTCATGCTCGCGCTCATACGGACTCGGGCGTACCGTGCGTTGCCGCTGGCGGCGCCAGCAGTCGCCCGGCGCGATAGGCGCGTACGCCGTCGACCGTGTCGTGCAGCAGCAGGAGGGCATCACGTCGGCCATATCGCTGCATCAGGTCGAGCATGAGGTGCGACTCGCCGCCCCACGGATAGCCAAAGACGACGTCGAAATCGTCGAGCGCACGGCCAAGTTGCAGATAGCCCGACGGACCATCGCCGGTGCGCACCGCGTGCGCATCGTCCGGTACGTCGGTGCTGACGCGCGTGGTGGCCTTCCAGCGATAGCCGGTTGGGAGAAAACTGCCGGCGACGAACTGCGCGCGCGAGTTGAAGCGGGCGGCCAACTCGCGCGCGGTGCGCACTAACGCTCCATCGAGCTCGATGCCGTACGCCTCGAAGCCGAGCAGGTCGGCCATGACTGTGATCACGCCGGTGGCCGACCCCCACTCGAGAAAGCGCTGGCCCGGGGCGCGGTGCGAGACGAGGGCGGCTCGGACGGTGTCGTAGTCAGCCGCCACGAATGGGTGGAAGCCCCGCGCCCGCACCGTGGTGTCGAACCGCTCCCACAATGCCCACCCGTCCACGCACAGCGCATCGAGGCGCTCCTGCATGGTCGCGTCGTCGGGGTGGGCGCTGGTCGAGTTGCTCATCGAGGGAGGGGCATGGTGGCGGAAAGTTAGCCCGACGTCGCCGTCGGCGGACGCTGCCAGTAGCTTCCCACGTTGCCCCCCCCGCATCCTTCCCTCCGGTCGCCCGTCGATGAAACGCCGCACCTTTTTGCAGCAGTCCGCTGCACTGATCGCCCTGCCTGTCCTGCCGCTCGCGTCGTCGGTGGGGGCGCGGGATGTGACCGGACGACTCATCGCGACGGGCACCGGCGGCGTCATGCAACGCGCGCCGCTCCGCGTGAATGGCACGCGATTGAACGGCTGGCTCGCGGCGTTCGATCAGATCGGGCGGACACCCACGGGTATCAATCGCGTCGCGTATTCGGCGGCCGATCTCGAGGGACGCAAATACACTCTCAGCCTGTTCGAACAGGCCGGACTCACCCCGCGCATCGACTCGGCGGGGAACATCTACGGCCGCCTCCCCGGCACCGACCCGGCAGCCAAGCCTATTCTCATCGGGTCGCACGTGGACTCGGTGACCGATGGCGGCAACTACGACGGACCGGTCGGGTCGTTCGCGGCGATCGAAGTGGCGCGCACGCTGCGCGAGCAAAGCGTGGCCCTGAAGCATCCGCTCGAGGTCGTCGTGTGGCAGAACGAAGAGGGCGGCACGATCGGCAGCAAGGTGGCCATCGGCGAAATCACCGATGCGGATCTGGAAAAGGTGGCGCGGTCTGGCGTGACGATCCGCGACGGCATCGGCCTGATCGGCGGTGATGTCGCACGGCTGTCCGAATCGTTCCGCAAGCCGGGAGACATCGCCTGCTACATCGAACTGCACATCGAACAGGGTGGACTGCTGGAGAAGGCCGGCCTGCAGATCGGTGTGGTGCAGGGGATCGTGGGGCTGCGCTGGTTCGAGGTGACCATCACCGGCTTCGCCAACCACGCCGGCGCCACGCCGATGGATCAGCGGCAGGATGCGATGTTGGCCGCGGCGAAGTTCACCGTTGCGGTGAACGAGGCCATACGCAGCGAGCCGGGGCGGCAGGTGGCCACGGTCGGCCGGGTGAACGTGTCGCCGAATACAACGAACGTTATTCCCGGGCAGGTCGTGTTGACGGTCGATCTGCGTGACCTGGATCGGGCAAAGCTGACGCGCTTTACGCAAACGTTCGAACGGTTGGGGCGCGAGATCGGCAAGGCGTCCGGCACGACCTTTGGCTTCAAACGATTGGTCGATAGCGAGCCCGCACTGGCCGACGCGCGTGTCATGGGGTGGATTGAGGCCAGCGCGGAACTGTTGGGGCTGAGCAAGCAGCGCATGCCCAGTGGCGCCGGCCATGACGCCCAGGAAATTGCCCGCATCGCGCCGATGGGGATGATCTTCGTGCCGAGTGTCGGCGGCATCAGTCACTCGCCCAAGGAGTTCACCAAGGCGGACGACGTGGCACGCGGCGCGGATGTGCTGCTGAATGCCGTCGTCGCTGCCGACCGCGCGTAATCCCGTCTTATCGCCGCGCACCGTTCTACCTTTCGAAGACCTTTCGCAGACCAATTTCCAGAGGATGATGATGATGCTTCGTCGCGACTTCACCCGACGCGCGTTCACAGCCGCGGCGTTCTTCACCCTGATCGCTGCGCCGGCCACCGGCCAGTCGCAGAGCGCCCAACCGTCGGTGCTCAAGTCCACGTTGTACGACTATCGCGTGGTGACGGTCGTGGACGGTCTCGTGAACCCGTGGGGGATGGCCTTTCTCCCCGGCGGCGACATCCTCGTGACCGAGCGTCCGGGTCGCCTGCGGATCATTCGCGGCGGCAAGCTGCTCCCCACGCCGGTGGAGGGCGTACCCGCCGTAGTGGTGCGTGGACAGGGCGGCCTGCTGGATGTGGCGTTACACCCGAATTTTTCTGCCAACAAGCTTGTCTATCTCACGTTCTCCAAGCCGCTCGAGGGGAGTGCGGCGACCACGGCGGTCGTGCGCGGCACGTGGGCGAATGACAAGCTGACGAACGTGCAGGAGATCTTCGTGGCCGACACGAAGGGGGCGCCGGGCCATTTCGGGTCGCGCATCGCGTTCGACAAGAACGGGTTCATGTTCATCTCCGTAGGCGACCGGCAGGCACCGCCGTCGGGCGATCTGGCGGCGCACCCAGCGCAGAGTCTCGCGAATCACCAGGGCAAGATCATTCGCCTGCACGATGACGGTCGCGTGCCCACGGACAATCCGTTCGTGGACCAGTCCGGCGCGAAGAAGGAGATCTGGAGCTACGGGCACCGCAATCCGCAGGGCATCGTGATTCACCCGGTCACGGGCGACCTGTGGGAGATCGAGCACGGTCCACAGGGCGGTGATGAACTCAACCTGATCAAGAAGGGCGCCAACTATGGCTGGCCTGTGATCGGGTTTGGCGTGAACTACGGCATGGGCGCGCGCATTCACGAATCCACGCGCAAGGCGGGCATGGAACAGCCGATGAACGTGTGGGTGCCGTCGATCGCCACGTCGAGCGTGATGATCTACACGGGCGACAAGTTCCCGCTGTGGAAGAACAGTTTCTTCGTGACGGGTCTGGCGGGTGAACAGCTCGCTCGGCTCACGATGACCGGCGAAACCGTCGACGTCGCGGACATTCTGCTGCGCAAGAAGGGACGCCTGCGCGACGTCGCGCAGGGACTCGACGGATTCATTTACGTGGCCATCGAAGACAACGCCGGCAAGCCCACGCCGATCGTGCGACTGGAGCCGGTCGCGCGGAAGTAGTCGCGAGGTCCTCATGGTCCGCACGGTCGGCGGCCGCGCCGCGCATCCGGTCCGCCGCGCGCTATTGGTGTGCGCCGGACTGTTCGTGCTCGCACCGGCTGCGTTCGCGCAGTCGGCTGCCGTGCAGGTGTTTACCGGCGCCACCCTGATCGACGGCACCGAACGCGCGCCGGTGCCCAACGCCACGATCGTGGTGCGTGATGGACGCATCGTGGCGGCTGGTGCGGCCGCATCGGTGACCATTCCTGCCGGCGCGACCCGTACGTCGCTGGCGGGCAAGGTGGTCATGCCCGGACTTGTGAACGCGCACGGCCACGTGAATACGCCGGCCGATCTGACCACGTACGCTGCGTACGGTATCACGTCGGTGTACTCGCTGGGCGGCGAACCGGCCTCGGTGTTTGAGGCCCGTGCTCGGCAACGCACGCCCACGCTCAATCGGGCGCGTGTCTGGCTGGCCGGGCCGGTGCTCACACCGCGCACGCCCGACGAGGCGCGTGCGATGGTCGACGAGGTCGCCGCGCAACGCGTGGACATCGTGAAAATCCGGGTCGACGACAACCTCGGTACGGCGCCCAAGATGCCGCCGGCGGTGTACCGCGCCGTCATCGACGAGGCACACGAGCGCGGGCTGCGCGTGGCGGTGCACATGTACTACCTCGCCGACGCCGTGGACTTGCTGAACGCCGGCGCGGATTTCATCGCCCACAGCGTGCGCGACCTGTCGGTGAGCAACGAGTTTACGCGTGCGTTAGCGAGCAAAGGGGTGTGCTACTCGCCCACACTCATGCGCGAAGTCTCCACGTTCGTGTACGAGTCTACGCCGGCGTTCTTTGCCGATTCGCTCTTTCGCATGCACGCCAACCCGCAGTGGGTGGCGATGATGCAGGAGCCGGCGCGGCAGGAAGCCACGCGCACGAGCGCGAGCGCACAGCGGTACAAGGCGCAACTGCCCGTGGCCAACCGCAATCTCAAAACACTGGCCGATGCCGGCGTGACGATCGCCATGGGTACCGATACGGGCCCCATCGGGCGCTTTCAGGGCTACTTCGAATTGATGGAGCTCGAGATGATGGTCGAGGCCGGTCTCACGCCGGCGCAGGTGATCCGCTCCGCCACCCGCGACGCGGCGCGCTGCATGCAGATCGACGCCGAAGTGGGCACACTGGAAGCGGGGAAGTGGGCCGACTTTGTGGTGCTGGATGCGTCGCCGCTCGAGCGCATCCAGAACGTGCGACGGATGCATTCGGTCTGGATCGCCGGGAATCGCGTGGTACGCGGGAATGGCACTACGGCCCCGCCGTAACCAACCCCGCCACTGCGCCTCGCCCCACACGGCCGTCAGCCCCGCTCCCGCCCGTACCCGGTCACGACGGCCAGCAGTAGCGCGACCACCAGCGCCCAGGCGTACGTGTTGTGCAGGCCCACGGTCCCGGCCGCGAGCACCGGCATACCGAACGGCTGCCCGCTCTGACTCGCGCTTGCCGAGAGGATCGTCGGCAAGAAGTACGGCAACAGAAACGGCCAGGTGCACACGGTGAGGTCGAGCAGATTCGCGCGCCGGTACCCGCTGATGCCGAAGCGCTCGCCCGTCACACGCGCAAACTCGCCGACTGCAAGAATCGCGACCACGCTGTGCGTCGTAAGCAGCACCGCCGCGGAAACCACGCCCACCATCCACCCTTCCGCCGCGCGCGCGGAGTGCGCGCGTGCGTGCGACGCGCGCACAAGTCGGTCGAGGAGGTCGGTGGCCTGCAGCGTACCCACCAAGGCGACGAGCAACAAGGTGAACACGCTCACGCCGACCGCGCGCTGCATCCCCTCCAACAGCACGCCCGTTGCACCAAACGTGCCGGGGGCGATGTGCAGCAGATCGTACGGGGTGACCAGCTGCGCGAGCAGGGCAATCGCGACCGCGCTGGCCACACCACACAGCAGCGCAATGATGAGATGCGTGCGCCGGAGCAGCAGAACGATCACGAGCGCCGGCGACAACAGCAACACCAGCCCTTCCGGTGACGTGGGCGCCGCTGCGGTCGGAACACGCAATGGCGCCGTCAATACCGGTCCGCCGCTGCCCAGCACCGCCGATGCCAGCAACGCCACCAGCCCGGCCGGTACGGCGTAGCGCAGCCGATTGCGCACGGTGCCTCCGATATCCACCCGCTGCGTGCCACTGGACGCGATCGTGGTGTCGGACACCGGCGACATGGAGTCGCCGAACGTCGCGCCGGCGAGGATCGCGCCCATAAGTGCGGCTGGCACCGTCCCCGCCGCGCCACCCGCGGGATACAGAATGGGACCGCACAGCAGAATGGTGCCGAAGCTCGTGCCCGTGGCGGTGGAGACGGCCGCCGCCGTCAGAAAGCTCGCCGCGGCGTAGCCACCGCCCTGCACACCGAGTGTCTGGACGAGCCACGCGAGCCCCGTCACCAGTCCACCCGCACTCAGCACCGCGCCCATCACGCCCGCGAACAGCCACGCGCACACCATCACCATCACCACACGCTGACTCATGCCATCCAGCATTGCCTCGGCGTACCGCTCGCGATCCCGCGCCAGCGCGAGGCCGAGTATCAGTGCGCCCAGCAGGATCGGCCAGAACCCCTTTTCGTCGGGCGCTCCGTGAAGGGCCAGCCAGGCCACACCGGCAAGAAAGGCCGCGAACGGCGCAAGCGCGCCAGCGAGTCCACCAACGAACGTGAGTGGAGGCACAAACACCGAAGGCAGAGGGAGGAGAAGTCGCGTGGCAGCGGAAGCTCGTTCGGCGCTATCCTTCCCGCCATGTCTGATTCGCACGACGACGCCTTCACACTGTTCGACCTCCGGGTCGAGGTGATTGCCACTGACCGTCCGATGGTCTGCAACCATCACGCCGGTGACTGGTTCACGCTGCGCGGAGAGAACCTCGAGTTCCCGCCGGGACAGACGTTTCCGCTCTATCCACTGGCCGCCCTGCTGCCACTGCTTCCGGCCAAGCAGCGACCCACGCACCCCAACGACTGGATGACGACCGACGCGGAGATCGCCTGTCCCGATCCGCACTGCGGCGGTCGCTTTCGCATCACACGAACCGGCACCACCACCTTCCGCCACGGTGACGTGACCCGGGTGCCGTTGTCATCGGTGGAACCGCCGTCGTTCCCCGCGCCATGAGTGCCACTCCGCTCGCCACGCGCACGCTGGCATCCGGCGACGTCATCCCACGCCTCATCAAGGGGGGATGGCAACTGGCTGGTGGACATGGGACCGTGGACCGCGCGCAGGCGATCGCCGACATGATCGCGTTTGCGGAGGCTGGGATGACCGCCTTCGACTGCGCCGACATCTACACGGGCGTCGAAGAGCTCATCGGCCAGTTCCTGCGCAAATGGCGCGCCCGCCACGGTTCGACGGCACCCGCGATTCGCGTCCACACCAAGTGTGTCCCCGATCGCGAGGCGCTGGCCACGCTGTCGCGCGCGGACATCACCCGGCTGGTCGATCGATCGCTGACGCGGCTTGGTGTCGAGTCGCTGGATCTCGTGCAGTTCCATTGGTGGGATCTGCAGGTGCCCGGGTGGCTGGATGCACTGGGGCATCTGGCCGATGCGCAACGTGATGGCAAGGTGCGCGCCATCGGCGTGACCAACTTCGACACACCGCGACTTCGCGAAATGCTGGACGCCGGTCTGCCGATCGTGTCGCATCAGGTGCAGTGCTCACTGCTCGATCGACGAGCCCTTGGTGCCATGGCCACGCTGTGCACCGAACGCGGCGTGGGCTTGCTGAGCTATGGTGCGCTCGCCGGAGGATTCTTCCACGAACGGTGGCTGGGCGTACCGGAGCCCGCAGCGCCATTCGAGAATCGCTCGCTCGTGAAGTACAAACTGATCATCAACGAGTCGGGAGGCTGGTTGGCATTTCAGTCGCTGTTGCGCGACATGCACACCATCGCGCAGTCGCATGCGACGACCATTGGCGCACTGGCGGTGCGCGCGGTGCTCGACGAGCCTGCCGTGGCCGCGGTGATCGTTGGTGCGCGCCACGCCTCGCATCTTCCCGCCACGCTGACCTCTCTCGATCTGCACATCGACAACGCGCAGTGGACCGTGCTGCGTGCACACCTCGCGGCAGCGCCAGGACCGCGTGGCGACGTCTACGACCTCGAGCGAGACCCGGCGGGCCAGCACGCGGGCATCATGCGCTACGACCTGAATACGCGCCCGCACTGACGCAGCGGTGCCCATGCCACGCACGTCGGCGCAGCATGGGCACAGGACCTGCGACTTATCACGATCGGTCGCCTCAATCTCCCGTTACGGACCCTTCGGCTGCGCCACCTGCGGCCGCACGGTCGGGTACGTGATCCCCAACTGCTCGAGGTACGTCTTGTACTTCGTCGGGTCATAGTAGAACGGCTTCATCTGCGTGCGAAAACGCGCCATGATCTCGGCGTTCAATTCCGTCGGCGGCATGTCCTGCGGACGGATGAACGGCGTGTACTTGGTGTCCTTGGTCTGCACGTCCCTGAAATACGTCCACGCGTCGGCAACAACTTTGGGCTGCAGCATGATGTCGAGCATGGTCAGCGCCTGCACCTTGGCACCGGCCAGTGCGCCCTTGTGCGCGATCGGCGTGGCCATGGAGATGGCGTTCGCCCAGTTATGCCCAGGCAGGCCGGGAATGTTGGACGGGAAGCGCAGCGTCACGGTGGGCACGTTCCAGGACACATCACCAATGTCATCAGATCCGCCACCCATCCAGTTCTGCGGCGTCTCCGCACCGCGCAGCTCCTTGTTCACTTCCATCTGCAAGCCGAAGTCGGGAGAGCCGAGCTCCTTCTGAATGCCCTTGGCCAGCGTCTGGTCCTTGTCGTCCCACTTGGGCATGCCAACGGTCTGAATGTTCTGGAACATCGCTTCGGCGATCGGCTTGCTGAAATGACCGCTCCACCCCGAACCCAGAATGCGCACGGTGTCGAGCTTCGTGTCGGTCATCATCGCAGCGCCTTCCGCCACACGCTTGCCCATCTCAAACAGCGCCATGGTGCGCGGGTAGTCCTGCTCGCGGAAGTAGAACCAGATGCTCGCCGTGCTGGGCACAACGTTGGGCTGATCGCCGCCGTCCTTGATGACGTAATGCGAGCGTTGCTGCAGTCGCAGATGTTCGCGACGGTACTCCCATCCCTGACCCATGAGCATGGCTGCGTCGAGCGCGCTCTGCCCGCGCCATGGCGCACCCGCCGCATGCGCACTCGAGCCGCGGAACTTGAACTCGGCCGAAATCAGCGCGCTGGAACCGCTGGCGCCCCACGACACACCAAGGTCGTTGCCCACGTGCGTGAAGAGCGTCACGTCGGTGTTCTTGAAGACACCGTCGCGCACGAGAAAGGCCTTGCCGGCCATCTGCTCTTCGGCGATGCCGGGCCACAACAGGATGGTGCCCGGGATCTTGTCGCGTGTCATCAGCTGCTTGACCACGATTGCGGCAACGATATTTACGGCTTGCCCCGCGTTATGTCCTTCGCCGTGGCCCGGCGCGCCGGCAATCATGGGATCCTTGTAACCCACACCCGGCTTCTGTCCCGCCTGCGGAATACCGTCCACGTCGGAGCCGAGCGAGATCTCTGGCTTGCCGGAGCCGTTACTCCACTTGGCCGTCCATGCGGTCGGAATGCCGGCGACGCCCTTTTCGATTTTGAAGCCTTCTTTTTCGAGCAGCGTGGTGATGTACTTCTGCGACTCGAATTCCTGGAAGCCGAGCTCCTGGAAGGAAAAGAGCATGTCCACGATTTCCTGCACTTGTTTCGCGCGACCTTCGACCATCTGCAACGCGTCGGCCTTGAGCTTGGCCAGCCGCGGGTCGGCGGGGGCGGACGGTGCGGCCGTCGTTGCCGCGGCCTGGCCGAGCAGCGGCGTGGCACCGGGCGCGAGCAGGAGCAGGGCGCAGGCGACGAGGGTGGAACGGTGTGGACGTCGCATCGGTCTTTTGGGATGAAGTGGACGGGAGCGGGACGGACTCACAGAAATTACCGTCCTGCGTGGGAATGTGCCTCGGAAACTTTCGCGGTGGCAGCGTGTCGATCGTTGCGGGAAACCGCGCCCGCGTGCGCGCCGTATTTCACCATACGAGCTTCCCCGGTGTGACCGGTGTCTTCTCGGTGACAGCCTGCGGTCCCTGTAAGGTCCTTTAGCCCCATCCCGTGATACGACCCTTCCCGCGCCATTTGCTGCGACCTTCCGCAAATCCGCTGCTGCTCGCCGCCGGCGCATGCCTGCTGTTCGTGTCGCAGGTGACGCCGGTTGTGGCACAGCAACGCACCGGCGGTCGCGGTACGCCCCCGCGCGATACGCTGACGCAGGCGGAGCGCGAGGCCGTGCGGCAATCGCGACGCGATGCGCAGGCGATCGTGCGTCGTCGGCAAAGTGGCGACAGCGTCACGCGACAGGCCAAAGCCGAGGCAGCGTCGGCGACGGCCTTTGGCAGCGAGGAGGCTCGCGCCATTCTCACCCGCGCGCGTGAGGCGCGCATCCGGCAGGACAGCGCGCTCACCGCGTACCGAGCCACGACGACGGAACGCATGTCGGTGGCGATGGGTGTGAAGCGTGTGGGGTTGGAGAAGCTGCTCTTTCGGGGCGACAACGTGGCCAAGATCGCATGGAAGCGCGGCGTCGGCGTGTGGGTGACACCGGTGGGGTCGCGGCTCACGGTGCCGATGGCGAGCAAGGTGGACGGCGATATGGTCGATATGGTCTCGATTCCGTACTTCCCGGGACGTGAATCGCTCTGGATTCCGTCGTCGAACTTCGGGGTCGCCAAGACCGACGTGGACGAGCGCGACATGATTCATCCGATCGCGCGGGGCGCGGAGGCGTACTACCGCTACGACACCGGTGATTCGGTGGACATCCGGCTGGATGGTGGACGCGTGATCAAGTTGCGCGAACTGCGCATCACCGCGCGCAAGCCGGAGTGGCGGTTGTTCGTGGGTTCGTTCTGGTTCGACCGGGACGGTGGGCAACTGGTGCGCGCGGCGTATCGACTGGCCGTGGACATCGACATCTGGAGTCTGGCCCGCGACGAGGTCGCGCGTGACGCGGAGCAGAGTGTCCTGCTGGCGGTCGTGCGTGATTCGATCGCGCGGGCCAATCTGCCGCGTGATACGTACGTGAAGGATTCCACCCAGCGGGCGCGCACCGCCGCGCGTGGTGGTTCGAACGACGACGAGATCCCGGGGTTGGTGTCGGGCCTGCTGCGTCCGGCCAAGGCCAAGCTCGACGCCGTCAGCGTGGAGTATGGGCTCTACGAGGGGAAGTTCTGGCTGCCGAGGCAGAACAGTGCGACCGCGTCGATACAGCTGGGCTTCCTGCGCGTGCCGGTGCAGATCGACGAAAAGTTCACCTACGAAGAAGTGAACGGGGATTTCACATTGGCGGCGTTGCCTCCGCGGGAGGTGCCGGGTGACAGCACACGTCGCGACTCGCTCGTGGCGCCGGAGCCCTCATCGGGAGCGGTCTCGGTGACTGTCGGGGGCGGCGGGAAGCAGGACAGCGTATCCCGCAGTCGACGCGATTCCACTTGGATCAACGGGCGCAGCGCGGCCCAGCGCGCGCAATGCGCGACGGACTC